>JASFLD010000022.1:0-16312 GCA_050118275.1 Gemmatimonadales bacterium | reverse complement strand
TTTGTAACGTCCCCGCCTTACAGTTCACAGGTAGGAACCGATGTTCACGACTTCACTGGCAGTTCTGTTGTCCGTCGCCGCCCCGTTCGGCCAAGCCGGCGAGCCTCTCCAAGTCATGCGCGCCACCCCGCGCGGCTCGGTCGAATGGGTCGACGAGATCAGGATCACCTTCGATCGACCCGTCGCCGCCGGTCTCGCAGAGACCATCGATCCAAGCACGATCGTCAGTATCGAACCCGCGGCCGAGGGCGTGCTCGAGTGGCGTGACCCGGTGACCATCCGCTTCGCTCCGGCGCAGCCGCTCGCCCGGGCGACGGAATACCGTGTGACCGTCGCGGACAACTTCGCGGCGATGGACGGCAGTCGCCTGGCAGAACCGTTTGTCTTCTCGTTCCGCGTCTCCGGCCCCAAAGTGCTGACGGGACTCCCCGTGGGAGAGCATAATCAGCCGCCAAGCGCTACCGCGCGTTTCATCAGGCCGGAAGAGGAGTTCGAGCTGCTGCTGACGGCGCCCCCGTCCGACACGCTCATCCAGTTCCTCGATTCCGTCGCGCACCTGACGTTCGACCGCTCGTGCGACGGACCGGCGCGAATCGACCTCAGCGCAGGCGAGTCGCGAGCCTTGGACCGGCAAGGCGATCCCTGGTATTTCACCCGTCACGCCGAGTACGGACCCTACAGTCAACGCGCGCACCTACTCTCCGTCGTGAAGTTGACGCCGGCGGCTCCGTTGCCAGTGGATTGCAGCGGTACGCTGGTCGTGCCAGCCGTGCTCGATCCCGCGATCGGTGAGCTGTACAACTGGCACTTCAAGACCTACGGGCCGTTCTCATTGTACGCGGCGCAGTGCAGCGTCCGGCACATCTGCCCCACCGGCCCTGTGGTGCTCTCGTTCACCACACCGGTCCGCGGCACCGAGATCATTCGCCACGTGAGAGTCGAGCCCCAGATCTCGTTCATGGTTCAGGACTCGACCGCCGAGGTTGCCACGTGGTTGTTGGAGGCCGAGCTCCGGCCGAGAAGCCACTACGCCGTGGTCGTCGACACGGCGCTCACCGACGTCTTCGGACAGCACTTCCAGGGCGATCGCGTCAAGGGGGTGTCCACGACCGGATACGCCAGCGCCGTCAGTTACCCGGGTGGCTTGTGGCTGGTCGAGCGACAGGGTCCGCGCAGCTTGAAGGTCGAGCACATCAACGTCGATACGATCGAAGCCATCGTGGCCCCGATACCGCACTCCTACGAGCCCCGATTCCTCCGACGCGGTTGGTGGAACTGGCGGGAACTGTGGGATTCGGTCGCGCCCGGTGCGGCCCATCGTGCCATTCCGGTCGCCGGTGGCACCGACGTGGGCTACGTTACCGGGGTACGGATGCCCGTCTACGATGCCAGCCAGCCCGACAAACCCACCCTGCTAGCCGTTCGATTCGACAGCCCGCAGCTGGACACGACCAGCGCCAGCTGGCGTTCCGGCATGCCGCTCGCCGTGGTGCAGGTGACCGATTTGGCGATCCATGCCCGGCTCGGCACCGAGACGGCGGCTGCCTGGGTGACCGGGGTCGAGGATGGGTTGCCCAGGCCGGGCGTGCTCGTCACCCTCTTCGACGGACAGGGGCGACCCCGGGCCAACGGGCGTACCGACGCCAGGGGACTGGTGGACTTCGGTGGCTTCCAGGGCGGCCGCCCGGACCGCTACGACCAACTGGAAGGCTATTTCGCTGCCACGGAGGGTAACGACCGGGCCCTGGTCGGCATCGGCGGCTACGATCCCTACCTGTCGCCGTGGCGCTTCAACGTGCGCGCCGCCTGGGGCGATCAGCGCAAGCCGCTGGCCGCGGCGGTCTTCACCGAACGAGACATCTACCGACCCGGCGAGCCCGTCTACGCCAAGGCCATCGTGCGTCGCGGCCCGCTCGGTGAACTGGAGCCGGCGGTCGGCGACTCGCTGCGCTGGCGCTTCAACGACCGCGAGAACGGGATCTTGAGGGACACGACGGTGCAGCTGAGCTCTTTCGGTACCTCCGACGCGCGGCTCGAACTGCCGACGGAGCTGCCGCTGGGCTGGTACCAGGTCCGCATCGACCTGAAAGACGGCGGAGACTGGAGCACGGTCGCTTCCACGAGTTACCGGGTAGCCGAGTACAGGCCGCCGGAGTTCCTCGTGGACGTCGTCGCCGACACGGGTGCCCGGTTCGCCGGCGACTCGGTCCGCGTCGACGTCGAGGCGCGCTACCTGTTCGGCGCCGCCATGGGTCGGGCAGCGGTCACCTGGACCGCCAGAGAACAGCCGTTGTCGGTCTGGGCTCTCCGGATACCGGATACGGAGGGGTACTACCTTGGCACGACCGGGCGCTGGTGGGAGGAGCCCGCCTACGACACTTCGGTACGGACCATCGCCGGCGGCCAGGACACCCTCGATGACGCCGGCCACCTCGACCTCTCCGTCGTCGTACCGGAGCCTCGGGGCGGAAGCCCGGCCCGCGCGACCATCGAGGCGACCGTCACCGACATCAACCGACAGAGTTCCGCAGCATCCGCCTCGGTCACCGTTCACCCTGCCGCGTTCTACATCGGCGCCAAGCCCGCCGGCGAGCGCTACTTCTGGCGCGACGGTGAGGAGCAGGAGATCGGCCTCATCGCGGTGCGACCGGACGGCGGCCGTGTGGCGGGCGTCTCGATCGACGGCAGCGTGGTGCGTCGCGAGTGGCACCGGGTGCGCCGGGAGCGGCGCGGGCGCATCGAGTACGTGGGAGAATGGGTCAGCGACACCGTCGCCACCTGCGCGGCGGTGACAGCGACCGAGCCCGTTCCCTGCCGCTTCACGACGCGCGGCGGCGGCTCGTACTTCGTGACCTTCGCGACGACCGATAACGCGGGTCGCGCCGCCGTCACCGGGTTCTACCGTTGGGTGGTCGGCGAGGACTGGGTCCCCTGGTACGACGAGAACCAGCTGAAGATGGACGTGATCGCCGACAAGTCCCGATACGATGTCGGCGACACCGCTACGGTCTTCATCGCTTCGCCCTTCACAGATGTCGACGCCTGGCTGACCGTCGAGCGCGAAACAATCATCGAGCAGCGCCTGATCCACATCACCTCCGGATCCACGACGCTCCGCTTCCCGATCACCGAAGCCCACGCGCCCAACGCGTTCGTCTCGGTCTTGGTGGCCAAGGGTCGCTCCGCACCTCCCGGCCCGCCCGACGATCCGGGCCGACCGACGATTCGCGTCGGCTACGCCGAGTTGCGGGTCGAGCCCGAGGTCAAACGTCTCACCGTGGACTTGAAGCCGGTCCAGGACGAGTACCGTCCGGCGGACACCGCTCGCGTCGAGATCCATGTAACCGACTCGGAGGGCCGCGGCCGGCGCTCCGAGGTCACGCTATGGGCGGTGGACGAAGGCGTGTTGGCGCTCACCGGCTACACGACACCCGATCCCATCGACTTGATCTATCGGCCTCGCGGTCTCGGGATGGCGTTGACAAGTAACCTGGTGGCCGTGGCCGAACAGGTGGCCGAGGAGATGCGCGCCAAAGGCGAGCCCCCCGGCGGCGGCGGAATGGAAGAATCGGGTGTTCTCCGTTCCCGTTTCCTCTCGACCCCGTTCTTCCTGGGGTCGGTCATCACCGACCCCGACGGTCGGGCGGTGGCATCGACGAAGTTGCCGGACAACCTGACGACCTTCCGAGTGATGGCCGTCGCCGTCACCGAGGGCGACCGGTACGGCAACGGCGAGTCCGAGATACTGGTGACGCGTCCCCTGCTCGCGCGGCCCGCCTTGCCACGCTTCCTACGCGAGGGAGACGAGTTCGCCGCCGGCGTGGTGGTGAATCACCGACTCGGCGGCACGCCGACGGTCCGGGTCGAGACGGAGGTCGAGAACGTTCGGCTGATAGGGGATTCCACGCTCTCGGTGACCCTCGAGCCGGGACGCGGGACCGAAGCACGCTTCCGTTTTCGGGCCACAGCGGGCGCTGACAGCGCTACCTTCCGCTTCATGGTCTCCAGCGGGGACGAGGCGGACGCCGTTCAGCGGAGCATCGCCACTCGTCCATCGTACCACCCGAGAGCACACACCGCCGCCGGCATCCTCTGGGATCGAACCGAGCACACCACCATCGTATTGCCGGGCGACATCGACCCCGACCGCTCGACGCTGGAGATCAGCGTCGGCGGCACGCCGCTCGCCTTCGTTCAGGGAGTGCGAAGGCGGCTGCAGGTCTATCCCTACTACTGTTCCGAGCAGGTCGCCAGTGCCGCCCTGCCGATCATCGCCCTTTACCGGGCACAGCGAACGCTCGACCGGCCATTGCTCGAGGGCGACCCGCGCTCCCAGATCGAACAGGCGGTCGCTGTCTTGAGCCGGCGCCAGCGCGTGGATGGCGCCATCGGCTTCTGGACCTCCGACGACTGGACCAGTCCATGGCTGAGCGCCTATACCGGCCAGGTACTGCTGGAGGCGCGCGCCGCCGGCGTGGCGGTCAACGACACGGTGCTCGATCGCATCGCCGTCTTCCTCGAGGCCAGCTTGCGCGGCGAACAACAGATCCGCTCGCCGCTCGTGGGATGGTATCGGGCCAGTTCCTCGCTCTACCTGGCCGACCAGGTCGCCGCCGTCGACTTCCTCAGCCAACTTGGACGTCCGGCGATCCCGGCCGAAAACCGTCTCCTCAACCGGGTGGCGCAGATGCGCTGGGAAGACCGCGTCCGTCTAGCCGAGGTGGTCGCGCGCCACGACCTCGAGACGGGCCGGCGTCTGCTCGAGCCGGCCTGGGCCGCCGTGCAGGTAGAGGGGAGACGCGCTTCGATTCCCGACACGATCATCGACGATCGGCATTTCTACTTCCGTTCCAGCGCCCGGGCCGCCGCGCGACTGTTCAGCGCCACGCTGGCCGTCGATCCTTCCCACTCGTTGGTCAGTCCGTTGCTCGCCACGCTGGTCTCGCACGGCAGGATCGAGGAGCGCCGCTACTGGACGACGCAGGACTACGGCTCGGTGGTGCTGGCGTTGCTGCGCTACGAGGAGATCCGCACCGAGTCGGCGGACCGGACGGCTCGGGTCGCCAGCGCCGGCCGGTTGCTGGCGGAGTCGAGCGCCGGCGCCCCAAGCCCGACGGAGGCGACCGTGCCACTCACCGGCCTCCTCTCCGATGGGGACGATGGCCGTAGGGCGCTCCGCGTGTCGCTGGCCGCTTCGGAGGCCGGCCGGCCGATCTACTATTACTTCACGGTCCGCGAGGTGCCGCGCGAACCGCCGGTCAGGCCCGGCGATGCCGGCATCCAGGTGGAACGTTGGTACGAGCTCTACGACCAGCCCGGCCAGCCGATCATCGAGGCCGCCGCAGGTGAGCTCGTTCGCGTCCGCCTCCGTATCAGCGTGCCGAACGAACGCCACTTCTTCGTGCTCGACGATCCTCTCCCGGCGGGACTCGAGGCCGTCGACATCAGTCTACGGACCGAGGGACACCTGGAAGGCGCCGATCTCTACGAGCGCGAAGCGGAACCGCAGGATCCGTGGTGGTACGGCGCCTGGTACTACGGCTACTGGTCGCCGTTCGACCACCGCGAGCTGCGAGACGATCGCGTCGTCTACGCGGCGACCGTCCTCTGGGCCGGGACCTATCAGGCCAGTTACGTCGCCCGGGCCACCACGTCCGGCAGGTTCGCCCGGCCACCGGCTCATGCCGAGGAGATGTACAACCCCGCGGTAAACGGACGCAGCGACGGCGGATCGTTCGCCGTCGAAGCCAACGGACGCTAGGCAGCAGTCGGCGCGTTCCATGCCCCCTATCCGATTCCGCGCGCGGCGTCCACGGCCCGCAGCGAAGATTATCACGGCCGCTGTCGTCGTCTTCGCCGGCTCGGCCCTGGCGGCCGGCATCTGGATCGCGGCGCCGCTTCCCGCCGCTCTGGCCGATCCCGGCCAAGTGCCGAGCCTCACGCTCCAGGACCGGAACGGCCTCCCACTCCGCACCACGCGGGCCAGCGATGGAAGCCGCGGCGGCTGGATCGCGCTGGCTGACATCGACCCCGATATCATACGCGCCTTTCTCGCAGTCGAAGACGAACGGTTCTACGAGCACAAGGGCGTCGACCTGCACGCCGTGGCTCGTGCGGCTCGCGACAACCTGCGGGCCGGCACAATCGTGTCCGGCGCGTCGACGATCACCATGCAGACCGCCCGGCTGCTCCGCTCGATCGCGCGATCGTGGCCCGGCAAGTTCCAGCAGGTCTTGTGGGCGCTGAGGCTCGAAGCCCACCTCGACAAGCAGTCGATCCTCGAGATCTATCTCAATCGGCTGCCCCTCGGCCAAGGGACCGTAGGAGTTTCGGCGGCGGCATCTCTCTACTTCGACGCTTCGGCGTCTGACGTCAGCTTGAGCCAGGCCGCGCTCCTGGCATCCCTGGCCCACGCGCCATCCCGCGACAACCCGCTCGTGGCGCCCGACCGCGCCACGACGCGCCGCGCCCGCGTCCTCGACAGGCTCGCTTCTCTCGGCTACGCCGACGCCGATGAGATCGCGCGTGCCAGCCGCGAGCCGCTGGTCGGAACGCGAAGCCGGGCGCCCTTCCTCGCCCCTCATTTCACGACGCGCATCCTCCAGTGGGCCGAGGAGGACGGCCTGCCTTTGGACGGCGTCTGGCGCACCTCACTCGACCTCGACCTGCAGACCGTCCTCGAGGCCGAGGTGCGTCACACCGTCGGCGTGCTGGCCGACCGCCGCGCCGAGCAAGCCGCCGCCGTCGTCCTGGAGAATCGCTCCGGCCACATCCTCGCCTGGGTCGGCTCGCCCGACTTCTGGGCGGAGCAGGCCGGTCAGGTCGACATGGTCGTCTCCCGGCGCCAGCCCGGCTCGGCGCTCAAGCCGTTCCTTTACGGCCTCGCGTTCGACCGCGGCTTCACGCCCGCCTCCGTGCTGCCCGACATTCCCCGCACCTATGACACGCAGACGGGCCCGTACAGTCCTCGGAACTACGACCGCCGCTTCCGCGGGCCCGTCCGCGCCCGCGAGGCACTCGCCAGCTCGTACAACGTACCGGCCGTCGAGCTGGCCGATCGGATCGGGGCCAGCGCCCTGCTCGCCACGCTGCGGCGAGCGGGTTTCGTCTCGCTGGACGGGCCCGCCGACCATTACGGGATCGGTCTCGCCCTCGGCAATGGCGAGGTGACGCTCCTCGAACTGGCCAACGCCTACCGCGCACTCGTCGCCGGCGGCACCTGGCGGCCTTATCGTTGGCTGGTCAGCGGGCCGAGCCTTGCGAGCGGCGGGCCCGTCGAACGGCGCGTCATCTCCGAGGCGGCCGCCTACCTGGTGCTCGACGTGCTGAGCGATCCCGTCGCCCGCATCCCGGGCTTCGGGGTCGAAACGCCGTTCGATTTCCCCTTCCCCGTAGCCGCGAAGACGGGGACCAGCCGCCGCTTCACCGACAATTGGGCGGTCGGGACGACCGGTGCCTTCACCGTGGCCGTATGGGTCGGCAACTTCAGCGGCCGGCCCATGGCAGGTGTCAGCGGCATATCCGGCGCGGGCCCACTCCTGCATCGGGCCGTGTTGGCCACCGCCCGGCGCGTCGTGCCCGGCGAGCTCCCCACACCGGCCGAGGCCGGCGCCATTCCCGTGGCGGTGTGTCGGCTCTCGGGTCTCGTCGCGACGCCCGAGTGCCCGAGCCTCATCGACTGGTTCGCCCCCGGCAGCGAGCCGCACAGCGAGTGTGATTGGCACCGAGAGGGACGGGTCATCCTTCCGCCCCAATACGCGGAATGGACGCAGCGCCACGAACCCGGCGTCGAATTCGTGGCCGCGCTGGAAGAGCCAGCTTCCGTACAATCGGTCGTGCCACGCTTTCGCATCGTCGCGCCGCAGGATGGCGATCGCTATACGCGGCCACCGAATACCGATCCGCGCTACGCTTCCATCGCGCTGCGGGCCGTGGGCCCCATCGATTCGGGGCCCGTGCGCTGGTGGGTGGACGGCACTGAGATGGCGGTGCCACGCTGGCAGCTACAACCCGGATTGCATACGATTCGGGCGGAAGTTTCCAGCGGAGAGTCGGACGAGGTAACCATCTTTGTGGAAGAGTGATATCGTGAGGTGCTCGATGATGACCAGGCTCGCCGTCTTGCTGTCCGTCTTGCTCGTCTCCATCCACCAACCCGTAGCTGCGCAGGAGAAGATGAAGATCTACATCTCGGCCGACATGGAAGGCGTCGTCGGCGTCGTCACCGGCGAAGACCTCGGCCCAGACGGCTTCGAATACCAGAAAGCCCGCGAGTGGATGACCGGCGAAGTCAATGCCGCCATCGAGGGCGCCCGTGCCGCCGGGGCTACCGAGATCGTCATCAGCGACTCGCACGGCAACGGCCAGAACCTGCTCATCGACCGGCTGCCGGTCGACGTCACGCTGATCCGCTCCTGGCCCCGGCCGCTGGGGATGATGGAGGGGATAGACGAGAGCTTTGACGGTGCGATCTTCATCGGCTACCACGCCAGCACGACCAACAGCGAGGGCGTTCGCGCCCACACGATGTCGAGCGGTCGGCTCGCCGACATCAAGTTGAACGGCGTATCCATGCCGGAAGCCGGCATCAATGCGGCCATCGCCGGCCACTTCGGCGTGCCCGTGATCATGATCTCCGGTGACGATGCGATCATCGAAGAAGCCCGCGGCTTGCTCGGCGACATCGAGGGCGCCGTGGTGAAGCAAGCGATCAGCTTTCACTCCGCGAAGACGATGATGCCCGAGTCAGCCTACGAGCTCATCCGCAGCAAGGCCAGGAGAGCGATCGAGCGGATCGGCGATTTCGAGCCCTACGTGCTGTCCGCGCCCGTCCGACTCGACGTACGCTTCAAGAACTACCGACCCTCCGAGGTGCTTGCCTACCTGCCGATCGTAGAGCGAACCGACTCGCACAGCATCCGCTTCATCGGTAAGGACATGATCGAGGTCTCGCGCTTCCTGGAGTTCATGCTGAACTACGACGCGGGGCTCGAGCCTTGACCGGCGGAGTCGGTTGCTACCATTCCTTCACTGCTGCATCCTGTTAGGAGCGTGTTTTGAGGGCCTGCACAGTTTCGAAGTCGAGATCGAACGGTTGTAAGCCCGTTGACGGAGGGTGTCTGTGAACCGCCTCATCCATGTGCTTTCCGAGATTCATCGGCGTTTCCTGTGGCAATCTTTCGCCATCTACGTCGTCGTCGCCATCATCGCCTTCAACGTCAGCCGACACATCGCAGCGACGCGCGATTTGCCCGGGTGGTTCACGGACCTATCCTTGATCCTGCTGATCATCGGCTTGCCGATCGTACTTACGACCGCCGCCGTTCAGGAGGGAATACCGTCACCCGGCAGGTCCGACCCGGCCATCAAGACCGACATCGACTCCGGCGTACCGAGCGAAGCGGCAAAGTCCCACCGCAGGGGTGTGGCCCGGATCTTCACCTGGCGCAACGCGATCATGGGAGGGGTCGCCGCCTTCACCCTCTGGGCCATCATCGCAGCGGCCTGGCTCATCCTGGCCGAACAGATCGTGAACGACTTGCGTAACCCCGCACCCGATGCCGCAGCCGTCGACGGCGGAAACTGATGCGCGGCCGCATCTTGTGCGCCCAACACCGCACCGCCAGTTTCCGCCAACAGTTTCCTCACGAGTTCTGAATCAAGCGCACCTATGCTAGCTCGTTTCCTGACCTTTATTTGCCTGTTGACGGCTCCGCAATCGAGCGACCTGCCGGTCACCGTCGAACGGTACCTGCAACTGCGGAAACTCTCGGATCTGGCCGTCTCACCCGACGGCGCCCAGGTCGCCTTCATCGCCCGTGGCGCCGACTCCGGGGCCAACGAGTACCGGAGCGTGCTTCACCTCTGGTCCGAACGCGGCACGCGAGTCGTCAGCCAGGATTTCGTGCACGCCTTCGCTCCGCGCTGGGCGCCCGACGGAGCGATCCTCGCCTTCCTGTCGGAAGGTCCATCATCGCAGGCCGACCCGCGACCGATCCGGATCTGGGGGCTGCGCCCGTCCTCCGGCCTCGGTCCGACGCAGATCGGCGATCTTCCCGGCGGCGTGCTGGAGTATGTCTGGGCACCCAGCGGCGTCATCTTCGCCTTGATTCGTAGCGAAGCGGGCGGTCGAGAGTTCTGGCAGATCGATGTGGGCGAGGGAACCAGCGAGTATCTCTGGGGCGGCACCTCCGAGATTCGCGACATCGCCATCAGCCCCGACGGCAGCGCCATCGTCTTCAGCAGCAACGCTACGGCGACGTCCGATACTCCTCCGTCTTACAATCTCAGACTGCTGGATCTCGACTCGAAGCGTACGCGCGAGTTGACGAACCGTCCCGGCTCCGAACTCGGAGCGGTATGGTCGCCCGACGGAACCTCCATCGTGTTTCGCGCGCCTCACGATCCCGCAAACTTCTATTCGCAGCCCGACCTCTTCGCGGTGGATGTCGCGCGCCGCGGCCTGCGAAACCTTACCGAGTCTTTCGATCGCGCCGTGCTCGATCACTCGTGGCCGGCCGGCGGTGACCTGCTGTTCACTGCCGCCGTCGGGCCCGAATCGTACCTCTTTGCCTGGCGTGGCGGCGCGGTCGAGATGGTCAGCGGTGACGGCTACGATATCGGCGACTTCGCGGCGACAGCCTCGGGAACGCCCACTTACGCCGTGCGTGAGTCCGCAACTGAGCCGACCGAGCTATGGCGGCTTGACCGCTCAAGCGAAGAGCGACTCACCCACCTGAACCAGTTCGCGCGCGACTGGCGAGTGGCTCACCAAGAGATCATTCGCTGGCAAGCCCCGGATGGACTGACCATCGAAGGCCTGCTCACCTATCCGGCCAATTACGAGCCAGGCCAACGTTATCCACTCCTGGTTGACGCCGACGGCGGACCGCTGGAACGAGTCAGAGATGTGCTACAGCAACCGTCGTCATACCAACTATTCGCGGCCCAGGGCTATGCCGTTTTGGCCGTCAATTACCGCGGCAGCATAGGCTATGGCGAGCAATTCGGCTCCGCTCCGCGCGACGATCTGGCCGGCGGCGATTTCGTCGACCTGTCCACCGGCATCGATCACGTCATCGACAGCGGCGTAGCCGATCCGGACCGCATCGCCGTGTTTGGCGGGGCCCGAACAGCGTACGGCGCTCACCTGGCAGCGCTGGCGATCACGCGAACCCGCAGGTTCAAGGCCGCCGTCGCCATCTACGACGCCCCGACACGTCTGCTCAGCGGCGGCGACGGACCCGCTGCGGCGCGAGACATCATGGCCGCCGACTACAGCCGCCTCATAGAGAACGAACGCCAACCGCTCGCCTCGATCGAGAACGTGCGGACTCCTCTCCTCCTCTTCGAAGGCGAGGCCGGCTCGTTGGTTTCGCAACCGCAGCGGCTCCATGAGGCGCTCAGCCAGGCGAGGCGTACGGTGGAGCTTGCCTCCCTACCGGAGAGCGCCGAGCGCTGGACGCCCGGACGGCAACGCGAGTTCTTCTTTCGACAACTGCGCTGGTTCGACAAGTACCTTAAGTTCGGCGGCGCTGATCTCTTCGACTTTTACCTCGTCGGCGAGTGGGTGCCCGGACCGGGCGGCTGGCAACTGCGCATCGATAGCGCTGCGGCGCGATCGGACTACTCGGGCCTACAGCCTTCCGCCGGCCGCTACCTGGAGATCGCCTTGACCCTCGAGCCCAGCCAGGCGGCCCTTCACGAGGGGACACTGCAGGATTTCCAGTTGGATCCCGCCAGCGCCATAGTCTTGCTCGGACCCGATAGTATTCCACGGACGTTCGCCGGAACGGTCACCCAGTTGTTCGGCCGCGAGACGCTCGTCCTGGGCCTGCCGAATCCGATCAAAGTCATGGCGACGGGACCGGGGGGCGCGCCAACCGCCGTGGCGACCAGACTCGCGTTCGAGGTGCCCGATACAGACGGCGTATATCGTTTGCTGGTCACCGGCTTCGTGCCCATCAGGATCTGGGTCGCTGATAGCGACCAGGAAGGGGAGGGAGACCTTGAATAGACGCCGCATTAGTCTGCTCGTCGGCGGTTTGATCCTCATCGCGGCGCTGGCCGCCGCGGGCCACTTCCCCAAGTACGGCGACCACTACGGATTTTGGTCGGTGCTGCCGCCGGCCGTCGCGATCATCCTGGCCTTCGCCACGCGCGAGGTGGTCAGCTCGCTGTTCATCGGGATCGCCCTGGGCGGGGTGATCAGCGGCAAGCTGAACATCATCCAGGAGTACTTGATACCGTCGATCGGCAGCGAGGCGTACGCGCTCATACTGCTCGTTTATCTCTGGGCCCTGGGTGGCCTGATCGGCCTCTGGACGCGGACCGGTGGAGCGCAGAGGTTCGCCGAATGGGCGGGTAGCAAAATCGTCGTCGGGCCCCGTACGGCGAAGTTCTTCGCCTGGTTCATGGGCATCATCTTCCACCAGGGCGGTACGATCAGCACCGTGCTGACCGGGACCACGGTACGGCCGGTGTGCGACAAGCACCGCGTCTCGCACGAAGAGCTATCGTACATCGTAGATTCAACCGCATCGCCGGCGGCAACCCTCATCCCCTTCAACGTCTGGCCCATCTACGTCGGCGGGCTCGTGGTCGGCACCGTGCCGTTCATATCGGACATGTCGGACGCGATCGGCTACTTCTTCAAGGCGCTGCCGTTCAACTTCTACGCCTGGTTCGCCATCCTATTCACCCTGCTGTTCTCGATCGAGCGGATGCCGTTCCTACCGGGCAAACTCTGGGGCAACGTACCGCTCGTCGTCGGTCGCAAGATGACCCGCGCCATCACGCGCGCCCGCACCACGGGCGAGCTCAACCGTCCCGGCTCGCAGCCGTTGGCTTCCGATGAACTGACGGTCGTTCGCGTCGCGGACGACTACCGCAGCGGACTGATCGACTTCTTCGGCCCGATGGGCACCCTCCTCGGTGTGGCCATCCTCCCCTACCTGTACACCTTCTTCATCCTGAAGTCGGAGAGCCCCACGCTCCTGATCGCCGAGGCCTTCGTGCTCGCCGTCCTCGTCGGTATCGCCATCGCGTTGGTGAAGGGGATGCCGCTCAAGACGGCGATCGACGCGATCATCGATGGCTGTAAGGGTGTGACCATCGGCGCCATCGTTCTGGCGCTGGCCGTCACCCTGAAGAGCGTGGCCGACTCCGTGGGTACGGCCGACTACGTGATCGAGGTGACGTCAGGATTCCTCACACCGGTCATCGTGCCGGCGCTGTTCCTCCTGCTCTGTATGGTGATCGCGTTCTCGACCGGGACATCGTGGGGCACCTATGCCGTGGTCTTCCCCGTCGCCATGCCTCTGGCCTATTCGATCAGCCAGGATCCGTTCTTCCTGACGCTGTGCTTCGGAGCGGTGACCGGTGGCAGCGTGTTCGGTGACCAGTGTTCGCCGATCAGCGACACGACGATCCTCTCGTCGCTAGCCACAGGTTCCGATTTGATGGATCACGTCTACACGCAGATTCCACTCGCGCTGACGGCGGCCATGATAGGTGGCGTGCTGTACACCGTGTTGGCCGCGATCGCGCTCTAGCATCAGGGAAAAGGCTAGCCACCTTCGAACATACTGCGTCGGCGCTCCAGTCTGCGCTCCCCGGCGGACTCGTCGATGCCGAGAATGTACTCGTAGCGCGTCTGGCTGCGGACGGTGACCTCGCGCCTGTATTCCGTTCCATCACGCTCGTAGACGACGTTCAGCGGAGCGCCGACCGAGTCTACATACATCTTCTTGAAGGCCGAGCCCCAGTCCTCATCCACCACCTGCAGCGAGCCGACCCACTCCAAGTGGTCCCGGACTCGCAATCCCGCCCGCGCCGCCGCGCTTTCCGGGACGACCTCACGCACGATCATGCGACCCTCCCTGTCCGGTCCGACACGGACCCCGAAGAACGGCTCGACGATCGTGTCCACACGGAACTCCAGAGCGGCACCGGCGAGTACCTCCCGATAAGGGAGCGGCTCACGACCGTCTACGTAGTCGCGGTAGAACGCGCGCACGGCGTCCTCACCCATGAACTCACCCACGTAGGCAAGAAAGTCGTCAGTGTCGAAACCACGGCCCTTCAGGTAGTGCTCGCGATACAGCGTCCTCATGACATCGTCCAGGCTGTGACGGTCCTGCGTCGCCTCGCGAATCTCGATGTCGAGCAGCAGCCCCAACAACGCCCCCTTGTCGTAGTACAGATAGCGATCGCCGAACTTCGGCTCCATCCACGTGTTCACGCTCGCATCCTCGACGGCCTGCCGCTCCGACTGCCCCTCCACCGAAACGATCCACTGGTGAACCGCCCCTACGAACTCGTTCTCCCCCCACAGCCCCGTCCGGGTCAGCATCACGTGCGCATAGTAGTCGGTGATCCCTTCGGCGACCCAGAGCAGCGGCGTCGATTGCCGGCGATCGTACTCGTAAGGCCACATCTCCATCGGTCGAATGCGCTTGACGTTCCAAGCGTGATAGTACTCGTGCGACAGCAACCGATAGAAGAACTGACGGAAGGTGAAGGTCGGATACTCGAAAGCCGCGGCCGGGATGATGTCGAGATGCGAGTCGGCGTGCTCGAGCCCTCCGGCGAACGTCAGTGCGCTCTCTTCCAAGTAAACGAACGTGGTGTACCGATCGTACGGTGGCTCGCCGAACAGATCCTGCGCATTACGCGCGATCTTGGCCAGCGCCTGCAGCGCCAACTCCCGCGCCCCACCCGGCTCATCGTCGAAGTAACGTGCCGGATAGACGGCCATGCGTAGCCAGCGCGAGTCCACAGCGACGCTGTCGATGGCGAAGTGCCCGAGGAACGTGGGATTGTCGACCAACTCGTGGTAGTCCTCCGCCACGAACACGCCGGGCTCGTCTGCCTCGGCCAACTCGGTCGCCACTTGCCAACCTTCCGGTAGCTCGAAGCTGACCCGTGCCGGGTATTCGTAGTGTCCCTCCGCATAGACGAACAGGTTGGTGCCATTGAAGAGGCCGAAATCTCTCTTCAACAGGCTGCCGCTCAGGTTGAGCGTGTCGGCGTAGAACTCGAGACTGACGCGAACCCGATCCGATCCACGCGTGAAGACTCGCCACGTGTCGGGATCCAGCTTGTCCCAGTGGAGCGCGGCCCCATCGCGTTCGCCGGCCTGGAAGCGGCGGACGTAGCGTGTGTAGTTCTCGATCTCGTAGTGGCCGGGAGTCCAGGCCGGTAGCGAGACGAGCATCGTGTCTCCCGACGCCGGAAACAGCGCCTCCACCCGATAGAGCTTACTCGATGGGTCGCTCACTATCACGCGGTACTCGACCGGGACCTGGGCCCGAACCGCCCCCGGAGCCGCCAAGAGCATCGACGCGATAACCGGCGCTCGCTTCCACAGAACCATCGCGATCTCCTGACCGAATGAACTCATCGCAAACCACGCATCGCAGGGGACCAACATAAAGTCGCAGCCGCGCTGCATCCAATGCGGCTCGATTGCCTCTAGCCTGAGAGCCACCTTATTGTTCCCCGCACGACCGTAACGCTCAATCGACGCGAGGCGCTTCAGTCATGGCTCATGTCAGCCTTCGCAATCTCACCAAGGAGTTCGACGAGACGGTAGCGGTCTCCGATCTCGACCTCGACGTCGGGGATGGCGAGTTCGTCGTGCTGGTCGGTCCTTCGGGTTCCGGCAAGACCACGGCCCTGCGACTGCTCGCCGGCTTGGAACGACCGACTCGGGGCTCCATCCATATCGGCGAGCGCGATGTGACCGATGTCCCGCCGCGCGACCGCGATATCGCCATGGTCTTCCAGAACTACGCGCTCTATCCACACATGAGCGTGTACGACAACATGGCGTTCGGCTTGCGCGCGCGAGGCCACAAGAAACCGGAGATCCGTTCTCGCGTCGAGGAGGCCGCCGGGATACTCGGCATCGACAAGCTTCTCCATCGCAGGCCATCACAGCTCTCGGGCGGCCAGCGGCAGCGGACGGCGGTCGGGCGGTCGATCGTCCGACACCCTCTGGTCTTCCTCTTCGACGAACCGCTCTCCAACCTGGACGCCAGTCTCAGAGTGGAGATGCGGGCCGAGCTGTCGCAACTGCACCGACGCTTGAACGCTACGATCATCTACGTCACGCACGATCAGGTCGAGGCGATGACGATGGGACAGCGGATCGCCGTGATGAACGACGGTCGGCTGCAACAGTACGCCAAACCGCTCGAAGTTTACCGTGAACCCGCCAATGTCTTCGTTGCCCGGTTCATAGGATCGCCCGCGATCAATCTGTTCTCGGGCGTGTTGACGGCGAGCGAAGGCGGCTGGCGCTTTGAGG
>JASFLD010000021.1:0-16333 GCA_050118275.1 Gemmatimonadales bacterium | reverse complement strand
CTACACGCGGCCCTTGGAGCCGGGGATGGTGCTGACGATCGAGCCGGGCATCTATCTGCCGGACGAGGAGCTGGGTGTGCGGATCGAGGACGACGTGCTCGTGACCGATTCGGGGAACGAGGTTCTGTCGGCGGCTGCTCCCAAGTCGGTCGTGGAGGTCGAATCTTTGATGGCCGAGCGGCCACGGTGGGTCGAGCCGCCGACGTCAGCGACTCGATAGAAGAAGCGTGCGGAGGACGGGCGCACGGCCCGGCCTGATCCGGCTAAGAAGCGGGGCTTCGCTCGATCGGTGTCAGCGCGGCGGTGGCTGGACCGAGTCGCTCCGTGTCGGGATCGGCACGCCCCAGGGCGTGGGCTGGTGGAGGTCGCAATACTCCACCGGCTCGGTTCCCGGCAGGTAGACCTCCGTGTAGATCATGTCGAGCGGACAGTACTCGGTCTGCAATTTCCCGCTCAGCTTGTCGACCGTGCGGTAAACCAGACCGCCGGGGCGCTCCCACGGTTCGGGAATCGGACGCGTCTGGTAGACCCTCTGCATGAACGCGCCCCAGACGGGCGCGGCGTGGGCTCCGCCGACGGCGCCCGGGAAGATCTTGGTCGGATCGTCCAGCCCGATCCAGACGCCGGCCAACAGATCTGGCGTGAATCCGACGAACCAGATATCGGACTCCTCGTTGGTCGTGCCGGTTTTGCCTGCGGCGGGAATCTCGGGGGCGAGGTACTCGCGGCGAATGCGGTAGGCCGTACCTGTATTGACGACGTCGCGCAGGATCGTCAGCATGATCCACGCAGTCTGGGGGTCGAGCACGACCTCGCTCTGACGCGTCGCCTCCCAGAGCACCCGCCCCGTCTTGTCTTCGATACGCAGAATCGGTTGAGGCGTGACGTGAACGCCGAGGTTGGCGAACGTGCTGAACGCCTCGACGACCTGAAGCGGGATCACCGAGGCCGCGCCGATCGAGGCGGCGGCCACGCGTGGGATGGGCGTGCGGATACCCATGCGACGCGCGAGCTGCGCCACCGTTTCCATACCGACCTGCTCCGACAGCTTGACCGTGACGACGTTGACGGAGCGACGCAGAGCGTCGCGCAGTGTCATCGGACCGTGAAACCTGTTGGTGTAATTCTTCGGCGACCATATCCAGGTCGAGTCGCCTTCCGGGTCGTACTGATCGAGCTCGAGCGGTGCGTCGTAGATCACGTAGGAAACGGGGAAATCGCTGGCGACGGCGGCGGTGTAGACGAAGGGCTTGAAGACGGAGCCGGTTTGCCGGAGTGCCTGGGTGGCGCGGTTCCACTTCGAGTGGTTCCAGTCGCGGCCGCCGACCATCGCGCGCACCCAGCCCGAGTCGGCGTCGATGGCGACGAACATACCTTGGAGATAGGGCGTTTGGTGCCAGTCGATGGAATCGGGCGGCAGCTTGAGAGCTTCCTCGTAAGTCACGTGCTCGTAACCGGGCGTCGACTCGAGCAGCGTGAGTTGCGCCTTGAGCGCCGAGTCGGCAATCGCTTGCATCCCCAGGTCCAGCGTCGAGTAAATCCGGAAGCCGCCGCGGTAGAGGTCGCCGCCGAAGCGATCGTCTAGCATCTGACGCACCCACTCGACGAAGTAGGGTGCGATCTGGTTCTCGTTGCCGTGGGCCCGGGAACGGGGTAATGGGTAGGCCTTCGCCGCTTCCGCGTCGGCGCGACTGACGTAGCCCTGTTGCGCCATCAATTCGAGGACGAGGTTGCGTCGCCACAGCGCTCGTTCGGGGTTACGGAACGGCGAATAGTGCGACGGCGCCTTCGGGATGGCGGCGAGCAGGGCCGCCTCCGGCAGGTTGAGCTGCGAGGCTGACTTGCCGAAGAAGTAGCGGGAGGCCGTCTCGACGCCGTAGCCGCCGCCGAAGGGGATCTGATTCAAGTACGCCTCGAGGATCTCCTCCTTCGTGTAGATCTTCTCGATGTCTCGAGCGACCTTGGCTTCTTTCGCTTTGCGGAGGGGAGAGACCTCGAAACCGATGCTTTCGGTGAACTGATTGCGCGCCAGTTGCTGGGTGATCGTGCTGCCGCCGGGCCGCCCCGGTCCGAAGATCAGATACTCGAGCGTGGCGCGCGCGAAGCGCAGGTAATCCAGGCCGTTGTGCTGGTAAAAACGCTTGTCCTCGATGGCCACGAAGGCCTGCGGCACGTAAGGCGGCAGATCCTCGAGCTTGATGACGGTCCGGCGCTCGAGAAAGAACTCGTGGATCAGACTGCCGTCCGCCGCGTAGAGCTTCGAGGACTCTTCCGGTTCCCACACGGTGATCTGCGCGATCGAGGGGCAGCGCTCGTCCAGGCAGATGCGATCCCAGGCGCCCCAGGCGAGGCCCAACCCGGCCATGAAGATGAAGAGCAGGCAGAGCACGGCGATCGTATGCCAGGGACGCCAGTGCGCCGCGATCCTGCGTAGACCGGGAATCCGCCCCAGGACGGAGGAGCGTTCGAAGGCGGCGGATAGTCTGTGACGCAATCGCGGACTTCCCAGGCGGCGCTTGGTGCGCTCGAACATCAGCGGTTCCCCTCGTCTTGCTTCAGCGCCCGGATGGACTGGGCGCCACCATCCATCTTCAACCCGACAAAATCCACGCAACCTCTAAATTTGGGGGAGAACGCCCAAAGATACCACCTCGGGCGCCTTCTTGTTCCAAGCCAGCCGCTCCTCGCGGCGACCGCGCCCTCGCCCTCGCGGCCCGCGAACGGACGGCGATCCCACGGTCGGTCGGCAATGCGCGACCGGGTCACCGCGGAGTTCGGGTCGCCTCGAGCAACTGATAGGTCTCGCGACGCAAAGCGCGCGCACGCTCCGTCTCGCCCTGCGCGCTCAGCACCTCGGCCCGGAAGAAACCCGCGCCGGCCAGCCGGTAGACGCGCGATGGGTGGTCGCCGTTGCGGAAGAGACGATCGGCGGGGAGCGAGGCGGCCGTGTTGATCTCGTCGTACAATCCAGCCAACTCGGCCCCGGTCAGCCAGCTTGCCGCGCCCCGCTCGACCGCCAGCAGCGTGCGCGGTGCCAGCCATTCGATCCGCGGTCGATTCTCCGAATTGAGGGGGACGCTCTCGAGCTGACCGGCCAGGGGTGTGAGGTCTCCGGCGTACAGCAACATGAAGCCGGTGACGTCCCCGAGGAAGCTGTCCCGGAAAGGATCGGTCCGTTGCAGCCGCTGGAGGCGCGCCGCGAGTACGTTCAGATCGAGCGGCTCGCCGTCCAGTTGGGCGATCAGCGCGATACTGGGGTGACCGGGGCTGAAAACGCCTCGCCAAAGCGTCACGCGGTCGAAGACCGTCAGGAACGTCGCGGCGATGATCTCGAACTCGCGCCGCGAGAGTTGCCAGAGCGGTAGCCACTGCGCGAAGACGCCGCCGGGCCGCAGGCGCGCCTTCACCGTCTCGAAATGATCGCGGCTGTAGAGGGACCCGACGCCCTCGCGCCAGGGAACGAACAGGTCCGAGATGATGACGTCGAAAGACTCGTTGGTACCGGCAAGGTGGTTGCGGCCGTCCTCGGCGACGATCTCGGCCCGCGGGTCGTCAACGATCCCAGCGTTCCAGGGTTGGAAGTAGGTGCGGGCTGCCGCGATGACCTCGGGCACCAACTCCATGGCGACGACCCGCTCGACCTCGAGGTGAGCCAGCGCCGCACCCGCCGTGATACCCGTACCCATCCCGATGACCGCGACGCGCCGCGGCTCGGGGTGAAGGAGTAGCGGAAGATGCCCCTGTCGCCGCTCTTCGACGGTCACGGCGCTGCCGCCGATGGCATAGTGATTGTCGAGCTTGATCCGCCAATCCCCGCCGCGGTCGATGACGGCGACGGCTCCGCGCGCGCCCTCCTCCAGCCAGACCAGCCGCTCGCCCGGCTCGAGCGTGACGACGTCCAGCGCGGTGGGCGGAAAGACGAACAACGCGATGAGTGCGGCGGCCCAGGCCGCCGCACGCTCCCAACCACCCAGCCTCGGTCGCTGCGAGCGCGGTACGCCCAACTCGGCCATCACCAGGTAGAAGACCCCCAGGGCCGCGATGCTCACACCCAGTCCAAGGGTGGGTAACAGGACGAAGCCAGCGATGAGCGGGCCGGCGATGGAGCCCAGCGTATTGACGGCCGTCGGCCGACCCAGCCGGCTGCCCGAGCCCGGCCGCGCCCGCCACAGCTCCCACACGCAAGGCAAGGTCATCCCGGCGGTGACGACGGGTAGCAAGATGACCACGGCGACCAATCCGACCACGATCACGCTGTGCCATAACCAGCTCCCCTCGCCTCCCGCTTCGGAGAGCGAGCCGGAGACGAAGCGAAAGATGGCCGTGCTCAGCAAGATCAACACGGCGGTGGCCAGCAGGCTGGTCCTGAGGATGCGCCACGGGCTGTACCGTCGAAGCAGCCCGGCGACCAACGAGGCGCCGAGTGCCAGACCCATCAAGAAGACGGCGACCACCGAGCCGAACGAGTAGACGGAGTTCTGCAAGGCGAGCGCCAGCATGCGGGTCCAGAGCAACTGAAGCGCGATGGTCGCGAAGCCGGACCCGAAGGCGATGAGCAGCAGCCGGTTGGACTGTGGGCGTGCTCCGGAGGACGAAGGCGCGGGGACGGATGCCGGCAGGGGGGGCAGCGGCCTCTCGTCACGCGCCAGCCACGCCGCGGCGCCGGCGATGAGCAGGCTGAGGGCAACGGCGGCGAGATAGGTGCCACGGAAGCCGATCCAGAGGGGCAGCCAGAACGTGGCCAGCAGGGTCCCGGCGACGGCGCCTATAATATTGACGGCGTAGAGGCGACCGCCGCGCGGCCCCAGTGGCCCGGCGTCACCCACCACCGACCGTCCCAGGGCGGGCAGTGTCCCGCCCATCAGGGCCGTGGCAGGAAAGAGCGCGATGGCGGTGAGGGCGAGCTTGAACGAGGTGAACAGGGCGTCGGTTCCGGCGAGCAGTTGATAGAGCTCGTCATATACGGCGCGATAGAAGGCGATGAAGGCCACTGCCACCAGGGCGCTGACGGCAATTCCCAACTCGAGCGCGGCATAGAGCCTCAAGGGTCGCCGGGTGTTGTCGGCGCGCCGGCCGAAGAAGTCGTAGCCGAAAGCGAGGCCGAGGAAAAAAGCGGCAAGGATGGCGGCGACCGCTTCCGCCGTGGCGCCGAAGACCGAGGCGAAGGCCCGAACCCAGCAGACCTGGTAGATCAGGGCGGCGGCGCCGGAGGCTGCGAACAGTCCGTGCAGGATGCGGTTTCTGACTTCGGGCTCGGGTTGCGACGTCACGTTCGAGCGCCTCGATGAATAGGGCCTGTTGCCTCGTCGGTCGGGTTTGCGACCAGCAGGTAGGTTGCGCACGGGAAGGGTGGCGGGCAAGGGTTGTGCGGCGGGCCCGAGGCGAGGATCGGGTGGGTGATGGGCCGTGCGACGACGATGACGATCATGATCAGGATGATAAGAAAGGTGGTGCGATGGGGATTGCAGGACAGTGAGATAGCGGGCCTTGACAACCGTTAACGGGGTTCCCTATAATGGCGGCGGAGTAGGAATCGCTACTAAAGCCCTTTTTCACTGAGCTTGGGATCCGAGGCCAGCGCGAAACGCGCCCAGCGTTTTCGTTGGCTGTGGGCAGATAGATGCCGCCTCGAGGCGGCGGATGTGTGCCGTATCCCGGTATTTTTGCCGGGTCATCCTGTTTTTACTTTGGGACAGGAGGGGAGCCCGAGTCCATTGTCTTGTTCGCTTACCAACAACTCAACTCAACTCAACGCTTCGATGACCGTACCCCGGTACGTCAGTACTGGGGGCATCCCGCATCTTTAAGCGGAATGTAAAAGGAGGAGGCCGTGAAAGAGCGTCTAGCGCACGTCTCGTTTGTCCTGACCGCGATGGCGGCGCTCGCCCTGTTTACAGGAGTGAGCCCTGCCTATTCACAGGTCGGGAAGATCACGGGAGTGGTGACGGACGCCCAGACAGGCGAGTCCCTGTCGGGCGTTCAGGTGTATCTGGAGGGTACCGGACGAGGTGCCCTGACGGCCGAGAACGGCCGCTATTTCCTGTTGAACGTGCCGGTGGGCACGTACACGGTGGTGGCGGAGTATCTCGGCTACGCGACATACCGGATCGAGGGAGTCTTCCTGACGATCGACCAGACGCGGACGATCGACTTCCAGTTGACGCCGCAGGCGATCGCCGTGGAGGAGATCCGGGTCGAGGCGGAACGCGTTCCGCTGATCGACGTGACGTCGACCGGCGGCGAACGAACGGTCACGGCAGAAGAGATCACGGCGCTGCCGGTGAACAACGTGGAAGAGGCGCTGCAATTGCAGCAGGGCTTCCTGAAGGTTCCCGACCAGACGAACCTGATCTCGTTCAGCGAGAGCCGGCGCAACGCGTTGACGCCCGTCCGCCTGCGCGGTGGTCGCGCTGGTGAGACGACGATGCTGATCGACGGGATCCCGGTGAACAACTTCCTTTTCGGGAGCCCGGCGGTGTCGATCACGCCGGAGGCGATCGCGCAGCTGGACCTGGTGCGCGGTGGGATGGAGCCGCAGTACGGGAACGCGCTGTCGGGGATCATCAACATCGCGACGAAGGAAGGCTCGGGAACGGACCTGCGCGGCGCGGTGGGCTATCGGACCGGCGAGCTGGGCGCGGCGTTCGGGAACGACCACGACGACGTAGCGAACTTCGACCTGTTCGAGGGCTACGTCTCGGGTCCAGTGCCCGGCACCGAGTGGGGCGCCGATCAGCCGCGACTGCGGTTCATGATCGCTGGGCGCCAGCAGAACGCGGCGGACGCGGCGTTGGAGTTCGACGACGACGTGTACGACCCGACGCTGCGGCCGGACATGAACATCTATCCGTTCCTCGGTCCGAACTTCATGGACGTGTATCCCGGCTGGCGCGGACTGGGCTTCAACCGTCAGCGTGACCTGTTCGGCAAGCTGACGTTGATGGTGACACCGACGGCGAAGCTCAACTTCACCTTCATCGACTACAACCAGCAGCGTAAGCCTTTCGACTTCATCTTCTTGCCGAACTACGGCAACCCATTGGATTCGCCGGTGATCGATACGCAGGCGGACTCCGTGGTGATCTTCTCGAACCGCTACGGCAGCCGCTTGGAGCCGCTGCAGTTCCCGCTGGTCGTGCAGAACACGATCGAGCAGAACCGCGAGCTGTTCGTGCTGGCGTGGGACCAGACGCTGGGCCGCGGCGCCTATCGGATCGCGGTGGGTCGGTTCAACCAGGACCGGCTGACCTGCAACTACTTCAACGGCGTCTGCCTGGCGGACAACTTCGCCGACCCGAACTTCACCGATGACCAGTTCATCAGCCCGAAGGCGGGGACGTGCGAGATCCACCCGACGTGCGGGGCCGACGCGTTTTACGGCGGCGAGGATCTCAAGACCTGGGTAGGCCGCGCCGACGTCCAGTGGCAGGCGACGGACGCCCACAACGTGTCGGCGGGCGCCTACTACGAGCGCCACGACGTCGACATGCAGGAAGTGCAGAACGTCGGCGGCAACTATGTGAACATCTACCGTCTGAAGTACGCGGCCACGCCGTGGAACGCGGCGTTCTACCTGCAGGACAAGATCGAGTACGACTTCGTCTCGGTGAACCTGGGCCTGCGTTTCGATGTCGGTAAGGCCGGCGGCATGTTCTTCCCGAACGCCTTGGATCCGACCAACGGGACGACGGCGACGGGCTCGACCGATCCGACCAATCCGGGCTTCAGCCAGATCATCAAGCGGGACGGTCCGTGCATCGACCCGTCGGCCTGGCAGAACGTGCCGGTCACCTACTTCAACGGTCGCGAGACGGTCACCGAGACCATGTCGGCGGACCCGACCTGGACGCGCGACGTCTGCTTGGAGGACGCCGATGCGATCGAGATGGCGGCGCTGATCGCGTCGTCGGATGACTTCCAGGAGGCGGGCACGCGTTCGGCGGTCTCGCCGCGGATCGGCGTCTCGTTCCCGGTGACGGCGAACTCGTCGTTCTTCTTCAACTTCGGCCGCTACACTCAGAATCCGTTGTTGAACAACGTTTATGTTAACACGGGGATCGGTAAGGACACGACGACCACCTTCATCGACAGCGAAGGGATCCAGCGCACGGTGACGTCATCGCTCGAAGGCACGCCGACGGGCGTGACGATCGTCGTGCCGGGCGAGGGGGGTGCCGGCGTGATCGGCAACCCGTACCTGAAGACCGAGAAGACGACGCTGTACGAGATGGGCTATCTGGCCGAGCTATGGGACGACTACGCGTTGAGCGTGATCCTGTTCAGCAAGGACCAGACGGGGCTGCAGGGCATCCGCAACGGCGGAGTCACCGAGGGCATACAGGTGTTCGATGCCGGCGTGACCTATGACGACAACACGCCGAACTATCGGGTCATCACCAACTCGGACTTCCAGACGGTGCGCGGCTTCGAGGTCTCGTTGCGACGGCGGATCGTCGATTACTGGGGCTTCGACCTGAACTACGCGTTCGCGCGGACGAAGACGAATGCAGCGGGCCCGGAGTTGGAGTACGAGAACCAGGTCCAGCAGGGCGATCCGGCGCTACGCTTCGAGGCGCCGTCCGAGATCGATCAGCCGCAGCGGCTGAGCGCCTCGGTCTTCTTCCGCATGGGTCAGGAGAGCCCGCGCGGCTTCGGTTGGGCGAAGAACGCTTCGCTGTCGATCGTCGGTCGTATCGAGAGCGGGTTCCCCTACACACCGACCACGAATACGCTCGGAGCCGGGACGGCTCAGCTGACGCGCAACAGCCAGCGCGGACCGTCGACCTGGCAGGTGGATTTCCGGGCGGCGAAGGGCTTCTGGTGGGGTAACGTGCTCTATGACTTCTACCTACAGGTGAACAACCTGTTCGACGTGAAGAACTGCCAGAACGTGTTCCCGACGACGGGTAGCTGCACCGTCGGCACGATCGATCAGGGCACGCGACGTGAGGGCAACACGTTGTCGGCCGACGGTATCACGTCGACTTACGTGGATCATCCGGAGTACTTCGGTCAGCGCCGCACGATTCTGGGCGGCATCCGGATCAGCTTCTGAGTTTGCAAAGGGGGCCGGCGCCAGGAGGCGTCGGCCCCCCGGGGAATGTCGAATGACGACAGAGCAACCTTTAACCACGGGGCATTTTCAGATGCGCTACATGGTTAGATCCCTACTAGGGCTTGCGTTCCTCGGGTTCACCGCGGGAGTCGCCGGGCCGCTGCAGGCTCAGACGACCAAGCCGGGCGAGCCCGAGGTACTCGGACGCAGCCTGGGGCGAAGCGACAGTCGCTTCCGCCTCTTCGGCGAGCGAGACTTCGCCGAGTCCGGGCTGCGGATGCCGGCCGACTTCACCGGCTGCACCGACAACACGAGTAACCTGACGACGGCGCGGCAGTGCTGGGAGAACTTCAATCCGCGGCCGGCGGGCCAGTACAACATGCCGTCCTGGTTCGACATGTTCTTCTACTGGGCGGCGCCGCCGAGCGAGCGGAACAAGCACGCGGCGACGATACCGTCGCTGGCCAACGCCAACAACAAGGGCTACACCATGCTCTCGCGGATCAGCGAGGGGATGACGGGCGAGATCCTGCCGATGGACGGGACGCTGGGCCCGTTCCACGCCGGTGCGACGGAGGCGGGCGACGGTAGCTGCCTCGACTTCCGGACGCTGCCTTCGGGTGTGCCGCTGCTGGCGGGCAACGACTGCCCGCCGACGTGGGGCTCGCAGGGCTGGCAGGGCACGCGGTTCGTGGACCAGGACGGGTTCCTGGCGTTCGCCGACCAGGTGGGCGATGCGAACTTCAGCTTCGACAGCTGGCGCGTTCCGCAGGAGTTGCGGCGGAACGACAAGTTCCTGGGCGACTTCCAGACGTTCGGCTTCTTCCACGACTACAGCGCCGACGCGCTATTCGGATCCAGCATCCACCCGAGCTACGGGAACGTGATCCCTCAGGGCGATCCGGCGGAGGAGCCGACCCGATCGGGTTGGCCGCTGGGGCTGATGGCGAAGATGGACGTCTTCGCGTTCTTCTCGCCGGGTCTGGTCAACACGTCCTGGTGGCAGATCACCGTGGTGAACAACTCGGCCGAGGTCTACGGAGTCGGCCTCGATTACGACTCGGTGTACATGGGGCTGCAGCCGGGCTGGTTGCCCTACGAGCAGGGCGCCTCGCTGTACCGGAGCCCCGGGACGGGGACCGTCCGTGGCGCCACGTTCTGCCAGACGCCGGGCTGCGGGCCGGGCGGCGACCCGATGCACCCGGGCGATCAGTGGGGCTCGATCCCGCCGAACGGTCTGGGCGAAGGATTCAACTACGGCGCGGCGGCGATCATCGTGATGAAGTCGCCGATCGGTGACCTGCGGAACAAGCAATTCAGCGATCCGGCCAGCCCGTTCTTCGGCAAGGGCAACCCGGAGGAATATGACGACACCATCACCTTCAACCACGGTCACATGTGCGGGTTCCACGGCTGCAGCGCGGTGCTGTGGGATGGGATCCCGTCGACGGCCGCGACCTCGGACTTCGAGCAGCGGCAGTTCGGCATGGTCGCCTCGATCACCAGCGATGTGATCGGCGACCGGGCGCTGGGCGACATCGCCGACCACACCGCGTGGGACACCTGGCGCTGGGAGGCGTACCCGGACCGCGGCGCGCTGGACTTCAACCGCTGGACCCCGGGCAATTGGGACTGGAACGACGACGATGTGGACGATGAGCTAGCCTACGACGACTGCTCGGACAACTCGGGTCCCCAGTTCGACGAGTACGTCGGCTACTCGAAGAACTGCTCGGTCAGTTGGAGCGACTCGCTGCCCGGCGGCTTCGGTAACGTGTACGCGAACCGTGGCGCGGTGACGGGCGTGGGGCCGATCCACATGGCGGCCGGCGACACGGTGGAATGGGTGTTCGCCGTGGTGCACGCCAACGATTTGGCCGGCATCGAGGCGGACATCGCCAAGGCGATCGATCACTACCAGGCCTTCTACCTGGGGCCGGAGAAAGCCCCCGAACCGACGGTCACGTCGGTGGAGGTGCAGGAGGGTGGTGAGAACGCCAGTTCGCAAGGGTATCCACAGGCCGCTGTGACCCTGTACATGGACGACACGTCGGAGTCGTGGGAGGATCCGTTCCTAGCGAAGTTCCTGAACGACATGCTGGCGGCGGACCCCGAGTCCGACTTGGGTAAGATCCGTGACCTGAACCCCTTCCTCGAGGACACGCTGCGCGCGTTGATACCAAACAACGTCGCAGCGATCCACGTGTTCAAGTCGTGCGACGGGGGAAGCACGTTCACGGACGACGCCACATGCTTCGCCGCTCCGGCGACGGGCGGCGTGTTCGGCGATCTGGGCTGGCAACCGTGGATGACGCTGGACCCGGACACTGAGGGGAACTTCGACAACGTCGTTAGCGACAACGGGATCTTCGGTGGCCGGAACTACCTCTACTCGCTGGTGACGGAGACGCGAGGTCTGGAGGTGGCCGTGCAGACCGCGGATGTCCTGGATACCAATGCCGACAACGAAGTGATCTGCGCCAGCGGTTGCGGGTCTTCCATTCTTACGATTGCTCCGAAGATCGTGCCATCGATCACGACATCGAGCGGAGCTCGTAACGTAGCGTCGGTGTACGTGCCGGTCTCGAAACAGCCGGGCGCTTCGCGGGCGGCGGTCGAGCTGGTGACGGCTTCGCCGGACTTCATCCCGTTCGAGCGGATGAACGTTCGCCCGACGGAGGATGACGTCGATGATGGTGAATACAGCCTGGTGTTTGGCGACGCGGTGACGGTCACCGAGGTGGCCACTGTTGGGGCGACGGGCGCGATGATCGACGAGACCACGGCCGAGATCGTCGGCGCCGATGGAACGACTACCCTGACGGCTCCCGGCAAGGTGGCCGTAGAGGGCCCGTTCGAGGAGACGTTGGTCGGCGACACGCGGACGCGCGTCTGGACGTTCGACGGTCTGACGGCCGTGCTGGCGGATGAAAGCGGCGTACCGCTCACCGTGACGTCGGACTTGAGCGGTGGTCAGACGGTGCCGGGCGCATACTTCGGCCTGGCCAACTTCCCCGGCTTCACCTTCTCGGTCGACAACGGTGTGGGCGGCACGTTCGAGGGTCAGTACTACCGCTATGCCAACGGCGAGCGGATCGGGCCGCTGGTAGAGCCGTCGGTGACTTTCCTGGACGGAGAGACGTCGGGTGTCACGGCGCAGGGCCGCTATCGTATTACCTGGGCGGATCAGCCGTTCGGTCCCGGCTCGCCGTTCTTCCTGAATTCCAGCGATCCGGACGGTACCGAGCAGGCGTTCATCCAGTCGCTGGAGTCCCGCGATCTGGGGCAGATGGCGTCGACGGACCCGAACATCGCGTCGTACCTCGGGCTGCCGGCCGAGGCGCTGTTGGCTGTGCGGTTGCCGTTCACGCTGGAGAACGTAACGGACATCGACAACCCGACGCCGGTGGAAGTGGTCATCACCTCGGACATCAAGTCGACGGAGATTCCGTTGGGCAACGCCCTCAGCACGCTGAACGTCGCGGTGCCGGAAACCGAATGGGTCCCCGGCGACGGATTGATACTCGTAGAGGGCAGCGCTCCGGACTTCGACATCACGTTCGGGTTTGCGATGCTCGGTTGTCTGCCCTCGTCGTGGGTACGGAGGACCTGCAACCCGCTGGCGCTCTCGTCGCCGGGCGCGACGGGGTACATCCCGGCCAAGCCTGACGAGGAGCTGCACTTCAGCTATTACCAGGCGATCACTTCGGCCACGGGCTACACGTTCGACGTCAGCAGCGCGGTGACCGGGTCGAACCTGGTGGAGAACAACCGCGAGGCGATCGTGGCGGCGCTCGATTCGGTGAAGGTCGTGCCGAATCCGTTCGTCATGTTCTCGCGCTATTCCACAAGCGCGAACGTCGATCGGGTGATCTTCACGCACGTGCCGCCGCAAGGGGTGGTGCGCGTCTTCACCGCGAACGGCCAGTTCGTGCAGCAGGTCAAGTGGACGCCCGACGATCTCAACGAGCGGGGCGACCTCTGGTTCAACTTGCGGACAAAGGAAGGGCTGGAGATGGCGGCCGGACTCTACCTGTTCGTCCTGGAGGCTCAGGACATGAACGGGGTGGAGATAGGCACGGCCAAAGGGAAGTTTGTCCTGATCAAATAAGGGAGCAGAAGCGATGACTCGAAGAGTAATCCACGTTCTGACAGCGGCGTTGTTCGTGCTCGCGACGGCCGGACCGTTGGCCGCGCAGAGTGGCGAGCAGCTGCTGCCCGGCACGGAAGAAGCGAATACCCGGGTCGGGACCCGAGGGGCCAACTTCCTCTCGATGAGTGTCGGTGCTCGCGCCGTCTCGTTGGGCGGCGCCTTCGGGGCCGCCGCGGATGACGCGAGCGCTCTGTATTGGAACCCGGCCGGCATCGCGCTCAACCCGAGGTTCACGGCCCTGTTCAGCTACAATGACATGTACGGCGATTTCGGACTGAACCACTTCTTCGGCGGGGTCACCCTGCCGATGGGCGACGGCTCGGTCGGTTTTTCGGTCACGACTTTCACGAGCGGCGACATTCCGCGGACCACGGAGGCGTATCCCGAGGGCGGAGACCCGCAGTTCGGTGACACGTTCCAATGGACGGCGCTGGCGGTCGGCTTGACGTATGCGCGTCAGATCACCGATCGACTCGTGGTCGGCGCGACTCTGAAATACGCGCAGAACGGGATCGACGACGCCAAGGCCAATTTCTACGGTGGCGATGCGGGCGTCACGTTCCGCACCGGCTTGCTGGGCACGACGTTGGGAGCGACGCTGCTCAATGTGGGCTCGGACGGCAAGTACAGCGGGACGCTGTTGAACTCCATCCTGACGGGGGCCAGCGAGGTATTCGACACCGACAAGACCGTGCCGACCACGTTGAAGACCCAGGGTTGGGACATGCCGACGGCGTTCACCTTCAGCGTGATGTGGGACGTAGTCGGCAGCCCGGACGCCATCGTGGCGCCGAATCCGAATCACAACCTTATACTCATGACGGACGCGGTGGACGCCATCGACACGGCGGTCCAGCTGCGCATGGGTCTCGAGTACGGCTACCGGGAGACGTTCTTCCTGCGCGCAGGGAAGATGTGGCCGAACGAGAACCAGGACGAGTTCCGCGATTTCGCGTACGGTCTCGGCGGCGGCTTCGGCCTCGCGATACCGCTGGGCGAGCGACGACTGATTCTCGACTACGCGTATCAGGACCGCGGTTTGCTCGACAACATCCAGGTGTTCACGGTCGAGTACACGGCGCGGTGACGAGTGGCTGAGATGAAAACGGCAAGGACGTCCAAGGGACGACGGAGCTAGGAGCCGGGAACATGCGAAATTCACTGATATGGGGAGCGGCGGCGCTGATTGTGATGGCGCTGGGAGCGCCGTTGCAGACCCTGCAGGCACAGGAGAAGGGGCAGTGGAACGTCACGCCGCGCCTTGGTATGGTGTTCTGGGACAAAGCATCGGGCTTCCAGGACCCGGTACTGAGCGGCAGCGACTGCGACTACCCCGCGTACAACCACGAGTGCGCCTCGTTCACCAACAACCTGATGGCAGGACTCAGCGCCCTGTACTGGTTGACCGACGGCGTGGCCGTGGGGCTGGCATTCGACGTGGCGCGGCCGGTGACGAATGGCGCGTACTTCACGGCGGCCAACATGGAGACGGCGGGACTGCAGGAGCTGACGCTGGTCAGCCAGCGGGTGACCGCCCTCCAGTACCAGGTGGAAGCCGAGTGGGCGCCGCTCACCGGCGGGTTCTCGCCGTACGTCACGGGCAGCGTCGGCGGTTACACGATCTATCTGGATCCGCCCAAGGCGGATCAGGCATCGGCGACGGGATACGAGAGCTTCTCCGACTTGATGTTCGGCATCGGAGTCGGGCTCGACATGGCGTTCGGCGAGTCGGCTGGACTGCGCCTGGCTCTGGTGGACATGATCTACACGAGCTGGGAGCGAGAGAAGCTGAATGCCGTATCGCCGGCTTATCAGACGAACCTGTTCCCGGACCTTTTGCCTCCGCCGCCCGACGAGAAGTCGACGATAAACAACTTCAACTTCCAGATCGCGTTCACCTTCGTGCCTGGCGGCAGGCGCTAGCCGGACGCTGACGGACCAGGAGGCCAGGACTATGCTTGGAAAGCACGGTGAGGTAACAAGGAGGCTAGCCGCCGTCGCCTTGGGTGGCGCGCTTCTCGTCAGCCTCGGTGCCTGCAACACCGAGGATGAAAACGCGCTGATCGTGTACGGACCCGACTCCGCCGTCGTGGTGGCGCCGCTGACGGCGCCCGCCATCCCGATGCCACCGGGAGGTACCGCTGCGGCGAGCGAGCTCGAGCTGATCAGCTTCAACGCGACGGCGCTGGACGCCTTCGGACGAACGACACCGCTATTCGACAGAAACACGTGGCCTTTCTATCGGAGCGGCTATTGGCGCTGGGGGGTCAACGACCCGGACGGGTATGACTGGGACACGGGTGACGTGGATATGCGGCTGCCGGCGCTGACGAAAGATGTCCCGATGGAGGACCCGTGGCGTATGTACATCGCCACTCCGATCGCTGGGTTTGGCGAGGCGAACGAGTACGACATCTACGGAGAGACGTGCTGCCTCGAGCCCAGCACGCGATACATCGCGGGATTCGCGCGCATGTACCTGACGGTCAACGGCGAGTTGGACCAGACCCAGGTACTGCTGGGGCAGGCCGTGGACCAGCCGGACCAGCTCAACTTCTTGGGCGGGCATCCGGGCGGCGACCCCAACCGACCAGCCGACATATTCAACACGGGGGACCCGTACCCGGCGGAAGCGGACGCGAACCCATTCATCTTCGGCCACATCACGACGTTCGATGATGGGTACACCTACCTCGATGCGGTGATCTCCTGCCTCGATGCGAGCGGCGTCCAAATCTGGATTTGCGACACGGCTACTCAAGATTACTCGCCCGTGGCGGCGAACGAGCAGGTGCGCAGCAACTTCCCGAACTACAACTACATCGTCATCTGGGAGGCGAATCCGGACGGGACGCCGAACTTCGACCGGCCGGCGATCCGTAAGCAGCTGGCCACCGACCTATCGGAGCTGGGCGGCCCGATCAACAACTCGTACGCGCCCTTCCCGCGGGCGGCGCTCAGCGACGCGGAACTGGCTCTGGGGACCGGCGGTGTGAGCCGGCCGGCCGAGGTGACGCTGATGCTGGACAACCTGAAGGAGCTGGCGGGCGGCGCGGTCTACGAGGTGTGGGGCGTGACTGAGGACGGCACGGCCACGTCGCTGGAGTTCACTTACAACGACGGTG
>JASFLD010000020.1:0-16354 GCA_050118275.1 Gemmatimonadales bacterium | reverse complement strand
GGCCCGGCCGACCAGTACAGCATCGACGCCGCGCTCCCCCAGTTTGCGCACCTGCTCGGGCGCTTCGATTCCGCTCTCCGAGACCAGGACACGATCGCGGGGCACCGAATCGACCATCCGGCCGGTGACGTCCAGCCGGGTCGCCAGCGTTCTCAGGTCCCGGTTATTGATCCCGATGACCGCAGCGCCTGCCTCCAGGGCTCTCCTCAGCTCCTCCAAGTCGTGAACCTCCACCAGGACACCGAGCCCAAGTTCGCCCGCCAGACCGAGAAGATCCACTAGCTGCCCATCCGAGAGCGCACGCACGATCAACAGCACTGCATCGGCCCCCGTCGCTCTCGACTGAAAGAGCTGGACCGCATCGAGCACGAAGTCCTTTCGGAGCGCCGGCAGCGATACGGCTGCACGCGCCCGCTGGAGATCGGCGAGCGCACCATCGAAGTCTCGATCCGTCAGCACCGAGATCGCCGCGGCGCCCGCAGCCTCGTAGGTCGCGGCCAGAGCCGCCGGGTCCAGGTCGGCTCGAAGCGTTCCGGCCGATGGAGCACGCCGCTTGACCTCGGCGATCAAGGCCACCCGACCCTCGAGCCTGAGCGACTCGGTCCAACCGCGGGTCGGGACGGCGTCGGCCGCCGCGGCACGCAATTCGACGGCCTGCGGCCGCAACGCTTCGATCTCCGCCCACTTGCGGGCGAGGACGCCGGCCAAGTAGTCGAGGGTCATTGCACGCCTCCCAGCGCTCCCGGACGCGTGACGGGGGTTGCGCTTCGGTCCATTTTCGGGTATCGTATGTTCGGCTCCTGTTCGGGGCCGCGGCGCAGAGAGTTCGGGGCCGCGGCGCAGAGAGTTCGGGGCCGCGGCGCAGAGAGTTCGGGGCCACGGCGCAGAGAGAACGGGGCCGCGGCGCAGAGAGTTCGGGCCCACGGCGCAGCGAGTTCGGGGCCGCGGCGCAGAGAGTTCGGGGCCACGGCGCAGGATTGACGGCCACGTGAAGTGGTCCCAACAACGTTAGAACCACCCGGGAGGCGGTATGGCGCTCACCAAGCGGCAGCGCGAGATCCTGGACTTCATCGAGAGTTTCATTCAGAGTTCCGGCTACTCACCGAGCTTCGAGGAAATAGCCAAGTTCTTTGGCTATCGGTCGCTGGCCACGGTGCACGAACACCTGTCGAACCTCGAACGCAAAGGTTACATCCGTCGCAACTACAATGAAAGCCGCTCGGTGGAACCGATGGAGCCGGCTCAGCACTTGGGGGACACGGGCCGGGGTGCCGCGGCATCGCTGCCGCTTCACGGTCTGGTGGCCGCCGGGTTACCCATCGAGGCCATTGAGCAGGACGAGACCGTCTGCGTGCCCGAGGACATGTTGAGCGGTCATGGTCCCCACTACGTCCTGCGCGTCCGCGGCGACTCAATGATCGATGACCAGATCCGCGACGGCGACTGTGTCGTGGTGGATGGCCGCGACGCCGCCGACAACGGAGAGATGGTGATCGCACTCGTCAATGGCGACTCGGCGACCGTCAAGCGGTTCTATCGGGAGGCGAACGGCCGGATTCGCCTGCAACCGGCCAATGACAACCATGCGCCCCAGTACTACGATGAGACCGACGTGTTGGTGCAGGGCGTCGTGATTGGAGTCATTCGGAAGTACTGACCTCTCCCCGCTCCCTGGCTTCCGAGCCGACTCCGCGAAATCCCCGCGACGGATGTTGCGGGGATTCCGTTTCGCGCTCTGCCGTCAGATCTCGAGCGAGACCGACATGATCGAGCCGTCTGACCGCTTTATGCTGTCTGACCGGCGGACGATGAACCCGATCGGCACCCGATCATGATGAGCCGCTGAACCACAACGAGTCGCGCCTGGCGGGCGTCCAGACTTCGGGGGCCCGGTCCGCTTCATTCGTGTCGCAGCACCTGCATCGGATCCGTTTGGCTCGCTCGGCGAGCCGGTAGATAGCTCGCCACAGCGGCGACGGCGGCGAACAGGACCGCGATGCCGGCGAACGTCACGGGGTCGGCGGCTCTCACTCCGTAGAGAACTCCGCGGACCACCCGAGCTACCAGGAAGGCGAGCGGCCAACCGATAGCCAGTCCCGCGGCCGTCAGCCGCAAAGCGCGCCCCACGATCAGCCTGTTTATCTCCGTTGTATCCGCGCCGAGGGCGATGCGGACGCCGATCTCGCGTCTCCGCAGGGCGACGGCATAGGAGAGAAGCCCGAACAGACCGACCAGCGCCAGCACGAGGCCCAGCGCGCCCAAACCCAGCGAGCACCACGCCGCCGCTTGATTGGGAATCAGCGCCAAGCCGATGATGCTCGAGTAGGGAGCATTGGTTTGGACTGGCAAATCCGGGTCAAGATCGAGGGCGATTTGTCGAATCTGCCGGCCAATCGACGGCAGGCTGGCCGCGGCCGTCCTGACTACGAGCGTTGCCGCCACAGCTTTCCGCTGGTCCAATGCGATGTAAACAAGCGCCCTGCCATCGTCGGCCAATGAACGATATCTGCCGTCGCCGGCGACACCGATGATCTCGTAGATATCATCGCCCCAGGCGATCGTCTCGCCGACGGCGGTATGGCCCGGCCACAGCCGAGCCGCCGCCGCGTGGTTAACGACTGCAACCCGAGGTGCACCTTCGCGATCCGACTCTTCGAAGGGTCGTCCCTCGAGAATGGGGATCCGCAAGGTTCGGAAGTATCCGGCCGACACCTCGTTGATGTCCGTCCGAAACAGACCTTGGCCCAGCACCGGCTCGCGTCCGGGCAAGGTGAACACGGTGGAGTAGGAAGCGAAGCCGAGCGGCAGAGCGGTGGCCAACGCCGCCGACTCAACGGCCGGAAGGGCGTCGGCGCGTTCCATCAGGTCTCCGTAGAATGCCCGCGCCTCGTCAGGTGAATACCGGTGCACGCCGAGATCGACCGAGAGAACGTGCACGCCACCGGGGTCGAATCCCAGATCCACGGAATCGGCACGCGACAGCGCCCGCATGAACAGTCCGGCTGCGGTGAGCAGAACCACGGAACCCGCCACCTGCGTGACCACGAAGACATTGCGCAAGCGACCGCGTCGCATACCGACGTCGCCGACATCGCTCTTGAGGGCACTCGCCAGGTCGTGTCGAGTGGCCTCCCGCGCCGGCGCGAGTCCGAACAGCGTCCCGGCGAAGAATACGACGGCCAACGTCACCGCCAGCACCCGCATATCCGGTGTGAGGTCGAACTTCATGGGGATCGGGAGCGGGAGATCGAGCGCGGCCAAGACTCGCGTCGCCCAGCAGGCGATCAACGTTCCCGCGCCACCGCCGAGCAGAAACAACAACACGCTCTCGGTCAACAGCTGGCGCACCAATCGCCGGCGCCCGGCACCAACGGCCAGCCGGACCGCCATCTCGCGCGTCCGCCCAGCTGCCCGCGACAGCAACATGCTGGCCACGTTGAGACTGGCGATCAGAAGCACCACGCACGAGACGGCGATCAGGAAGACCATGAACATCGTAACCGGACCCTTCAGCTCGCCCAGCAGGGCCGAATAAGGCGAGGCTGTGAGCCTTTCGTTCTCGAACTTGTCGGGATACTCGGCTTGCAGATTCGAGCTGAAGATTCGAGCCGCCTCGTCGACCTGCTGCATCGAGCTCCCGTCGGCGATGCGACCGACGGCCGTGATTCCCGTGACTGCATCGCTCAGGTCGTTGCCCGTCATCGCCTCCCGCATGCTGATCGGCACCCAAAGGCTGACGTCGTATCCGGCGGCATGCCCACGAAAACCTTCCTCGGCTACGCCAATGACTGTGAACGGAGTGCGATTGATATTGACGGTCCGCCCGATGACGGAGGAGTCCGCTCCAAAACGCTGCGTCCACACCTGATAGCTCAGTACCGCCAGTGCATCGCCGTTCGGAGTCCGGTCTTCCCCCTCCCGGAACAGACGGCCGAGCGCCGGTCGCGTTCCGAGCGTCGCGAAGTAGTCGGCCGAGACCAGAAATCCCGCCGCTAGCGCGGGCTCCCCCGTTCCCCCAACGGCCAAGCTCGCCGGGAAGAGGTCGAGAGCGGCGACGTGGCTGAGCCCGTTCGCTGTCTCCCGATATCGTTCGAACACAGGGTACGAGAAGGTCGAGAACGTCGTCGTCGCGAGCTGCGACGCGTGGATCGTCACCAACTTGCCCGGCTTCTCGACTCCTGGGGGCGTGCGGAGGAGTAGGGCGTTGGCGACCGAAAGAAGCGTCGTGGTCGGGCCGATGGCCAGCGCGATAGCCAGCGCCGCCACCGCCGTGAATCCCGGCGATCGTTTGATCAGCCGCAGCGCGTAGCGGACGTCCTGTTCCAGTGATTTCATGGCCGAGACACTCCAATCTCAGCAGACCCGGGTCAGCGTCACGCGAGAACTGTCGCAGAAAGACGGAGGGGCCAGGATCGTCGTCCTCTACTCACCGACTACGCTGGAGTTTCTTTGTCTGTTTCGGTCCAGAAAGTCTGGCCGATCATCGAGCCACAGAGATCGGCGAGGGGCGACGGACCGATGCCCAGTTCGACCGCCCACTCGTCGGCACGGACCAACGGTCGGGCAGTTGGCCGGACAGACTCACGGTTGCGTTTGGGGGCTTCCGACGGGCCGTCGCCGAGCCGCGGGTGAGCGATGTCAGGTAATCACGCCTCGCTCCGGGTGACCTCCCGAACGCGCTCGAGCGCCTCCCATCCTTTCTTCTCGTCCAAGGCCGATTCGGCCAGATCGACGCCCTCGACGAGGTTCTCGACGAATCCAGCAACGTACAGACCGGCTGCCGTATTCAGAACCACCGCCGCCCGGGCGGTCCGCGTGCCCTTCCCCGCCAGGACCTGTTCTATGACGCGCGCGTTATCCGGAGGATCCCCACCTGCAAGATCCGCCGCCTGCAGCCCGGTCCAACCCAGCTCTCCGACCGGATCGAAGACGAATTCCTCCAGCGTCCCGTCCTCGACTCGGACGCCACGCGTGGCACCCACCGGTGAGAATTCGTCCATTCCCGGCTCGCCGTGAACGACCAATGCCCGAATGTGACCCAGCTCCCGCAACGCTTCCGCCACCAGATTCAGCAGTTTAGGGTCCGCCACACCGACCACCTGCCGGCGTGCCCCCGCGGGATTCGTGAGTGGGCCCAAGATGTTCATGATGGTCGGGACGCCCAGTTCCTGGCGGACCGGTCCCACGTGTCGCATCGCCGGATGCAGCCGCGGCGCGAACAGGAAGCTCAAGCCGGCCCGCGCGAACACCGCCTCCATTCGTTGCGGCGTTAGTGGTAACTGGATGCCAAGTGCTTCGAGCACATCCGCGCTGCCACACTTCGAGGAGAACGAGCGGTTGCCGTGTTTCGCCACCGGAACGCCGGCCCCCGCCAGAGCGAAGGCTGCTGCCGTGGAGATGTTGAACGTCGTGAGCGATCCACCCCCGGTTCCGCAAGTGTCGACGACTGCGTCCGGATCCGGTACCTTCACCACGACCATCGCCCGCCCCAAAGCCCGCACGCCGCCGGCCACTTCCTGCGGCGTCTCTCCCTTGGCGCGCAGTCCCACGAGCAAGGCGGTCTTCTGCACATCGGAGGCGTGGCCGTCCATCACTACCGAGAAGGCAGCCTCGGTCTCGGCCGCGCTCAGGTCCTGGCGTGTCGCGAGTTTGCGGATCGCCTCGTTCAGAGCGTCCGTATTGCTTGACACCTTTGATGGGCCTCCTAGTTTCACCGCCGTGGGTCCACAAGAACGCCGCAAGGGCTTCTGGCGAGCGAAGCTCGTCTTGCACTACGAAGGCCGGAATTTCTATGGATGGCAGTCCCAGATCAACCGGCGCACGGTGCAAGGTGAGCTTTCGGCGTTATTGGGGCGAATCTGCGGCGACGCCTCCAGGAAGCTGACCGCAGCTGGGCGGACCGATCGCGGCGTCCATGCGACGGGCCAGGTGGCCAGCGCACTGGTACCCGATCGCTTCGAGCCCGAAGAACTGCACCGGGCCTTGAACGCGCTGTCACCCCCAGATCTGTGGATCGCGTCGGCGGAACGGGTGCCCGATTCCTTCCACCCGCGTTACGATGCCAGATCGAGGAGCTACCTGTACCGAGTCGGCGTGTCACAGGAATGCCACTCTCCGTTTCGAGCGCCCTGGTGCTGGCCGCTCGGTCGTCCGCTCGACCGCAAGCGGATGGCCGAGGCGGCCGGTCACCTTCTCGGTGAGCACGACTTCTCACTTTTTGCCAAGTCTGGACAACCGGAGCGCGGCGTGCGATGCCGCGTGTTGGCGGCCAGTTGGGAGTACTCTACCACGCTGTCGGGCACGCTCGAGTTCGAGATCAGTGCCGACCGTTACCTGCACCACATGGTTCGCTACCTGGTGGGCACGATGGTGGAGATCGGACAGTGCAACCGGTCCGTCGACGAGATCGCCGGGCTTTTGAGGCGCGAGCCCGACCTGACCACCGCGCCGCCGGCACCGGCGCAGGGTTTGTTTTTGACGCGGGTCGAATATAGTTGAGGGCGTAACGACCAAAAGAGCATAGAGCGAATCGCCGAAGGGGAGCGGGAATGAAGATCTTCATCGATACGGCCGACCTAAAAGAAATCCGGCGGGCCGCCGCTGCCGGCTTGATCGACGGTATTACTACGAACCCGTCGCTGTTGGCCAAGACGGTCGGTGACGCCGGCGTCATCGACTACATGAAGGAAGTGGCGGAGGCCGTGGACGGGCCGGTGAGTCTCGAGGTGCTGGCACTGGACGCCGACGGCATGTTCAAGCAAGGCACCAGTCTGGCCGGTATCGCCGACAACGTGGTGATCAAGGTTCCGCTCACCGAGGATGGCCTCGTCGCATGTAAGCGGTTGCGAGGTGAAGGGATCGGCGTCAACGTGACGCTCTGCTTCTCGCCGTCCCAGGCTTTGCTCGCCGCCAAGGCCGGGGCGACGTTCATCTCGCCGTTCGTGGGACGCCTGGACGACATCTCGCATCAGGGCATGGAGTTGATCGCTCAGATTCGCGAGATCTACGACAACTACGGATACGATACCGAGATTCTCGTCGCCTCGATCCGCCATCCGTTGCATTTCGTCGAGGCGGCGATGATCGGCGCCGATGTCGCCACTGTCCCACCGGCGGTGCTCTGGAAGCTGCTCTCGCACCCGCTGACCGACCGTGGTATCGAGTCCTTCTTGAAGGACGCGGAGAAGGCGCGGATCGAGATCCCGAAGCTCGAGGGCGCTCGAACTTAGACTGCGGGGGATAGGAGGGCGCGAAATGCGCAGAACCTTCCTTGCTGGTTGGGTGGTGGGCTTCGGAGCTGCTTGCGTGGCGTTGGCCCTTCTGGTCTTCGGGCCACCCGACTTCCTCAACGGTGCGGACGAGCCAGAGGCCAGCAGGGCGACGGAGACAGCGGAATCGGGGGTTGGCGGTGCTCCGGCCCTGCAAGAGGCGGTAGGGACGACGGAGGCCTTAAGCCTGTCGCGCTTGTCGGCGGCGCGACAGACGCCCGTCGTGGAAGCGGCGCACAGCGTTATACCGTCCGTTGTCAGCGTCAACGTCATCCGTCGGGAACGTGTTCACAGTAGCTCGTTCTGGGATTTCGTCCCCCGCGGGTACGAGCGCGAGGTGGCGGGCCTGGGCTCGGGCTTCGCCATAGCGTCAGGCGGCTACATTCTGACCAACGCCCACGTAGTGGTCGGCGCGGTCGAGATCATCGTCTCGACCGCCGATGGCGGCGACCACCCGGCACGGCTGATCGGCAGCGATGAGATCTCCGACCTGGCATTACTGAAGATCGAGGTCGACATTCCGGTACCTCAGTTCGGCGACTCTCAGGACCTGGTGATCGGCGAGCCGGCCATCGCCATCGGCAACCCGTTCGGTTACCTGTTGTCCAACGCGGAGCCGACCGTAACCGCAGGAGTGATCTCCGGAACGGGGCGGCACATCCTGCCGGCGGCGTTCACTACGGGAGGTCAAGAGGACCAGACAATCTACGCCGACATGATTCAGACCGACGCTTCGATCAATCCCGGGAACTCCGGCGGGCCGCTGGTCAACGCGGACGGTCGGGTGATCGGCGTGAACTCGGCGATATTCTCGCGCACCGGCGGGTCGGAGGGTCTGGGTTTCGCCATCCCGATCAACCGGGCACTGCGCATAGCCGACCAGCTACGCAGCGACGGCCAGGTGAAACGGCCTTGGGTCGGCATCGACGTCGGACCCGCCGAGAGCGATCGAACGGGGCGACGCCGGGGAGCCACGATCGTGCGCGTCGCACCGGGCTCGCCCGCCGAGCGGGCGAACCTCAGAGAGGGGATGCAGGTCGTCGCGATCCGCGGGCGTCCGGTGAAGTCGCAGCTCGACTGGGAGGCGGAGCTGCTCGTGATATCACCGGGCCAGACCATCGACGTGACGGTACGGGACGATGGGAGCGAAGAACGGCACGTCTTGCTGACGGTCGAGGATCTGCCATCGGTCCGGGCGGCGCGCATCGAGGTACTCGAGGGCCTGGAACTCGCCACGCTGACGCCGGCGATAAGGGCGGAGCGCTCGCTGATTAGCGAGCGGGGCGCGCTGATTGTCGGCGTCTCCGACTACGTTAGTCGCGTCACGGGACTGCGGCGTGGAGATCTGATCATTCAGATCAACCGCGCGCGGATCAGAAGCGCCGACGATGTGGCCGAACTGTTGAACTACCTATCCGGTCGCGGCGGCATCCGCATGTACTACGAGCGGGACGGCCGCCTCTTCACTACGAGCTTCCGCATTAGCGTGGAGGGGTGATGGGGGCGACTGACGACTACTATCAAAATCCTCTCGTCACGCGATACGCATCCCCGGAGATGGCCACCATCTTCGGCCCGCGGCACCGAGCGCGCATCTGGCGCGAGTTGTGGATCGCTCTAGCCGAGAGCGAGCACGAACTCGGGCTCGACATCGGTCTTGAGGCCATCGCGGCCATGCGGGCTCACATCGATGAGATCGACCTGGCGCGAATCGCCGACATCGAGGCCGAGGTCCGTCACGATGTCATGGCGCATATTCACCACTTCGGGGAAGTAGCCCCAGCGGCAAAGGGCGTGATCCATCTGGGCGCGACGTCGGCGTTCGTGACGGACAACGCCGACCTCGTTCAGCACAGAGAAGCGCTGTTCCTGATCCGCCGACGCGTGCTGAACCTGACCGCCGCGCTCAAGGAAGTGGCCATTCGGTACCGCGATTTGCCGACGGTCGGCTATACGCATCTGCAGCCGGCACAGCCGACGACGCTCGGTAAGCGGATCACGCTGTGGATCCAAGACCTGCTGCTGGATTTCGAAGCGCTGGAATTCGAGATCGGTCGTCTACGGTTCCGGGGCGCCCGCGGAGCCACGGGCACAGAGGCATCGTTCAACATCCTCTTAGACGGGGATGACGAACGGGTCGAGCGGCTGAATCAGCTCATCGCGCAGAAGCTGGGTTTCGCGCAGATCTTTGGCGTCAGTGCGCAGACCTATCCGCGGAAGGTCGACGCTTCCCTGCTGGGCGTGCTGTCGGGGATCGCCCAAACGCTGTCCAAGCTCGCCAACGACATCCGGCTGCTGCAGAACTTCGGTGAGCTGCAGGAACCGTTCGGCAAGGCACAGGTCGGATCGAGCGCCATGCCCCACAAGCGGAACCCAATGCGCTGTGAGCGGATCAATGCCCTGGCGCGCCACGTGATCGTCTTGGCTCAAGATCCGGCGATCACTGCGGCGACGCAGTGGCTAGAGCGCACGTTGGACGATTCCGCCAACAAGCGTATCGCTGTCCCCGAGGCGTACCTGGCAACGGACGCGATCCTGCTCATCGCCCACAACGTCGCGGCCGGCCTGTCGGTCTTTCCCGAAATTGCAGGGCGCCGACTCGACGAGCAGATGCCGTACTTGGCCGCCGAGCCGCTGATGATCTACGCAGCCAAGCGTGGAGGGGACCGGCAGACGCTGCACGAGCAGATCCGCCGTCATGCCGTTGCGGCGGCGGAGCGCGTTCACCGGGGCGAGCCGAACGACATGATCGACCGTCTCGCGGCGGACCGGGAGATCGGAGTGCAGCGATCCGAGCTCGAGCGCCTATTGAGTCCGCAGGCGATGGTGGGGCGCGCAGCGCAGCAGGTAGATCGGTTCATCGCCGAATCGGTCGACCCCGTGTTGGAGAGGTACAGGGAGGAACTCGAGGCGGCCAGCCCCCAGCTATCGGTCTGAGGTGCCCCGCCGGACCACCAACGGAGAAAGCGGAAGCTAGACGCAAATGACTCCAGCATTGAGTAAGATCGGACTGGACCTGCCGCTCTTCCGAGAAGGCAAGGTGCGCGAAGTCTATGAGTTTGGCGACAACCTTCTGTTGGTCGCGAGCGATCGGCTCAGCGCCCACGACGTCGTCATGCAGGAACCGATCCCGCACAAGGGCAGGGTCCTGACGCAGCTCTCGCTCTGGTGGTTCGAGCGGACTGGCGACATCGTGGTGAACCATCTGATCACGGCAGACCCCGACGAGATAATCGAGCGACGTGCCTCGCTAGCCGAAAGTCGCGACCGCTGGGCGGGGCGCTCGATGCTGGTTCGGAAGACACGTCCCTTCCCGGTCGAATGCGTGGTTCGGGGCTATATCACCGGCTCCGCTTGGAAAGAGTACAAAGCGAACGGCACCCTGGCGGGCGAACCGTTGCCGGCCGGCCTGGTCGAGGCGCAGCGCCTCGATCCGCCGATCTTCTCACCGGCTACCAAGGCGATCGAGGGACACGACGAGAACATCACCTTCGAGCAGGTCAAGGGGATCGTCGGCACGGCCGTTGCCACGGCACTCCGCGATCTCAGCCTGAAGCTCTACCAGCGCGCACGCGACATCGCTCTCAAAGGCGGGGTCATTCTCGCCGATACGAAATTCGAGTTCGGGGTCAGCCAGGAAGGCGAGATCGTACTGATCGATGAAATCCTGACACCCGACTCGTCCCGTTTTTGGCTCCAAGAGTTGTACGAGCCCGGTCAGAGTCAGCAGTCGTTCGACAAGCAGCCCGTGCGCGACTACCTGGATGGATTGGTGGCCCGGGGAGAGTGGAACAAGCAACCGCCGCCTCCCAGATTGCCTGACGAAGTAGTCGACAGCACTTCGAAGCGCTACCTGAAAGCGTACGAGTTGATCACCGGCGCGCCGCTGATCCAAGCCAAGTAAGGGGGGGACTCGATGCGCTGGCCCTTCGCCCGGGAAGGTGGCCCGTTTATCCTGAGCACGGCGATACCGGCCCTGGTGCTTCTGGACGCCGCCATCATGTTTGGCGGCGCCGTGCTCTGGGTGCTGGCCGCGATCATCGGCGCGCTCGCGCTTGCCGTGCTCGGCTTCTTTCGCGACCCCAACAGAGAGGGCCCCAGGGGGCGCGACCTTGTCGTCGCACCCGCTGACGGCAAGGTGATCGATATCCGTGTCGTCGATGAACCGTCCTTTGTGAACGGCGAGGCGCTCAGAGTCTCGATCTTCCTATCGTTGCTGGACGTACACGTGAATCGCTACCCCGTGTCGGGCAGCGTCCTCCACCGTTCTTACCAGGAAGGTCGCTTCGAGCCCGCCTGGCGCCAGTCGGCGAGCCAAAGCAACGAACTCTCCTCCACAGGCATCGAAAACGGCGGCCGGCCTGTACTCGTGAACCAGATCGCCGGCCTGGCCGCCAAGAGGATCGTCACGTATGCCGAGGTCGGTGAACGAGTCGAGCAAGGCGAACGGATGGGTCTGATTCGCTTCGGGTCGCGTGTCGACGTCTACATGCCGAAGCACAGTAAACCCGACGTCGAAATCGGAGACCGGGCAGTCGGCGGAGTGACGGTCATCGCGCACTTGAGCGGACGAGTCGAGAATTCCAGATGATCATCAAGACCCAGCCCAACGACCGCGGGCGCGGTCGAGCCGTCGTCATCCTGCCCAACGCCTTCACGCTCGGCAATCTGTTCTTCGGTTTCTGGGCCATAGTCAGCGCGCTGAGGGGAGACTATTCCACCGCTGCCTGGCTGATATTCGCCGCCGCGGTGGCCGACGCGTTGGACGGCCGCATCGCTCGCTTCGCCAGGACCGGCTCGCCCTTCGGTTCGGAGCTCGACTCGTTGGTCGATCTGATCAGCTTCGGGTTGGCACCGGCGATCCTGACCTACCGGCTTCTGCTGGATACCGGAGATTGGAGTTGGGCGCTGGCCTACATCTATGTCGCCGCCGTCGCCGTTCGGCTCGCACGGTTCAACATCGAACAAGGTGGCAGGGCGCATTTCCACTTCCACGGACTGCCTTCTCCGGCGGCCGGGGTAACGCTGGCATCGTTCTACCTTTTCAGCCAGACGGCCTTCTTCGGACAGTACCTCTCTACGTGGCCGTGGACACAGCTGATTGGTGGTGGTATGATAGTATTGGCGGGGCTGATGCTCAGCCACGCCATCTATCCGGCGATCCCCCGTCTCAGCGTTAGTACTTCCAGTGGGCGCGTGGGCATAGCACTCGTTGTTTTGTGTGTGGCGCTCTTGATCTGGAACCCACGCCTGGTCGTATTCCCGACCGGGGTGATTTACATGACGTACGGGGTTGTCCGGGCGGTCACACTGGGACTCGTCGAACGGCTACCGGAACGGGATCCATTGTCCGACGAGCTTGGCGCTGAAGAATCCGAGACGCGCGATCTGGAGTACGAGGACATGGAGCCTCACTGGACGAGGCGCTCGGAAGCAACTTCCTCGGACGAACGGGAGGACGAGGGAGAGGCGGCGGACAAAGTCTGAACCCGAGCGCCAGGCGATCGAGCACGAGAGGGAGAGAGTCATGGGTCTGAAGAGTGTGGGGCGATACGGAGCCTTGCTGGTGATCACCGCCGTGATCGCCGGCGCCGTGAAGGCGCAGGAGATGCAGGTGATCCGACCCGGCATGAGCGAGTCGGACGTGGTCGCTGTCTTCGGCGAGCCGCAAGGGAAGAGCGACTACGACAACTTCGTCTTCTACTTCTACGACAACGGTTGCGAGAAGGAGTGCGGATTCCCCGATACCGTCTTCTTCGAGGACGGTCAGGTCGTCGACGCGGTGCTGCGAGCGCCATGGCGGGACTATGCGGGAGAGAGCTCCTCTCCGAAGGGTGTGATGCCCAGACCAAACCCGGGTGGCGAGCGCCTCGAGGTCCCCGGCACTTTGGAGAGCGTCGAAGTCAGGCCGGCGCCTCCCCCACCAGCCAAGCCGGACACGACATCTCGAAACTAGCCCGACACATGCGGCGGGCCGGCGCCCCTCCGCCAATTTGATGCTGTCGAACCTGCGGGTGGCGGCCGAAGGTCAGTCGCGCTGTACCTTCGCGACGGAAGGATTCAGTCCGTCCGTCAGCCGCCGTCTCCTTTCATTCCATGCGAGGTCGGGCTGGATGAACGGAACCCCGCCTGTTATGATAGTGTTCTATCCGATACAAACAGCTTGAGTCGAAAAGAGGATACGAGGTCGAGGCAGAACCCGTAGGGGAAACGGCATTGACCAACAGATCGCTACCGCTGGCAGACAAGTCGATGCGCGAGGAATGTGGCGTCTTTGGGGTCTCCGGACACGAGGCGGCCGCCGAACTGACCTTCCTGGGTCTGTACGCGCTACAGCACAGGGGTCAGGAGTCCGCAGGCATCGTTACGTACGACGGCAACGAGGCACGAATTCACAAGGGGATGGGGCTCGTCGCCGATGCAATCAAGAACGAGCATCTCCTCGAGCTGCAAGGCCGCGTGGCGATCGGGCATGCCCGCTACTCGACGGCCGGCGAATCGGCACTTCGCAACGCGCAGCCGGCTCTGGTCAACTACCGCGATGGAACGCTCGCTCTGGCGCACAACGGCAATCTGACGAACGCCACGACTCTGCGCGACGAGCTTGTCAGAGAGGGCGCGATATTCCAAACCTCGATGGACTCGGAAGTCATCGTCCACCTGATCGCGCGCTCGCAACGACCCGATCCCGACCAACAGGTCCTGGAAGCGCTAGGTCAGATCGAGGGGGCGTTTTCGCTCGCCATTCTGGTGAACGACACGATCTACGCGGCCCGTGACCCCCGTGGTTTCCGACCGTTGATCCTCGGACGCAAGGGGCCGGCCATCGTGGTGGCGTCCGAGACTTGCGCGCTCGATCTTATCGAGGCGGAGTACGTTCGGGACATCGAACCGGGCGAGGTGCTGAAGATCCGCGATGGGCGAGTCGATGATCTGGCCAGGCTGGCGCCCGAATTGCCAGCGGCCTGTATCTTCGAGCTGATCTACTTCGCGCGGCCGGATTCGAGCCTCTGGGGCTGCTCGGTGGACGGTGCGCGGCGCGCCTTCGGCCGCCAGCTGGCGATCGAGCATCCGGTCGAGGCAGATGCGGTTTTCTCGGTGCCCGACTCGTCGAACTCGGCGGCCCTGGGTTTCTCGGAGCAATCGGGAATCCCGCTGGAACTGGCGCTGATCCGAAATCACTACATCGGCCGCACGTTCATCCAGCCTCTGCAGGCGGACCGCGACTTCAAGGTACGCGTCAAGTACAACGTCGTGCGCGAGGTGATCGAAGGGAAACGAGTAGTCATGGTCGATGACTCGCTGGTCCGCGGTACGACCAGCCGAGGCCTCGTTTCGATGATCCGGGACGCGGGCGCGCGCGCGATTCACCTCCGAATCGGGTCGCCGCCGATTCGTCACCCGTGCTTCTACGGTATCGACATGCCGACGAAGGAAGAGCTGCTGGCCTCGAATCGCAGCGTCGAGGAGATCGGCCAGTACTTGGGCGTCGACTCGGTCGGCTACCTATCGCTGGAAGGGCTCGTCGACGCGGTGAAGGAGTTCGGCCCATACTGCGATGCCTGCTTCACGGGCAACTATCCCACGCAGGTGCCTGCCGGGCGGTTCTCCGAATCGCTTGCCAGATAGGATCGAGCGGGAGCCGACGTCCTTGGCCTACATCAGGACCGGCATGCCCATGGCCGGCCAGATCAACCACACGAACACGGCCAGCACGACGATCAGCATCAGACTGGCCGGGATCCCGGCCCGCAGAAATTCCCCCGGAGTGAATTGGTTGCTGGCGTAGGCGATAGCGTTGGGGGCCGCTCCGACCAGCAACAGAAACGGCATCCCGGCGGTTACGAGCGACGCGAAAAGGATCACCTCTGGAGCGACCCCCACATACGGAGCGATGACCAGAGCCACGGGAACCGTGATGGCGATGGCCGCGACGTTCATGATGAGATTCGTCATCACCATGACGAACGTCGCCACGCCAAGGACGAAGAACAGCCAGTGCGTCTCGTGCAGCAAGCCCAGCCACTTGATCGCCAGCCACTGCGCCGCACCGGTCTGCCACAGACAGAAGCCGATGCTCATGGCTCCGCCGAACAGCAGGACGATATTCCAGGATGTGTGCTCGAGGTCGTCCAGCGACACGACCCGGAGCACGAAGAACAGCACCGTCGCGACGAGGATGATCGCGCTCTTGTCGAGTGGCTCGAGCGCCGGGATGAACGAGCGAAGACTCAAGACTACGATCGTCGACAATACGATCACCACAGCCGTTATCTCGTTGCGGCTGATGGGACCGAGCCTGTCATAGAGGCTCCGTACGCGCTCCCGCAGTCCAGGTATGGTCTTCTTCTCCGGCGGATAGTAGAGCATGAAGTAGATCCAGAGGAGGACCGTCATCACGAGGCCGACCGGGAGCATGTAGTAGCTCAGCTCGAAAAAGCTGACCGAACGGCCCGATATGTCCCTAAAGAATCCGATGGCCACCGCACCGCGCGCCGCACCCAACAGGGTGATTATGCTGCCCGCGCCCGCGACGAACGCCATTCCCATGAACAGCCCCTTGCCAAAGCGCGTCGGCTCGCTCTCCTCCGTGTAGAGAGCGTAGATGGCCAAGAACAACGGGAACACCGTGGCGGCGACAGCGGTGTGCGCCATGACTAGAGTGAGTGACGATGTCATGACGAAGCAGCCGAGGTAGATCATGCTCGTCCGCTCGCCCACCAACGACAGCATCCTGTACGCCAGTCGGCGTGTCAGACCCGTCTTGGTGAACACCATCCCGAAAACCAACGAGCCAAATATGAACCAGACCGACGGGTCCATGAAGTCCGTGAAGGCGACACGCGCCGGCCGGATCAAGAACAGCGCCTGCACCACGCCGATGGCGATGCTGGTCACGCCGATCGGGATCACCTCGCTGATCCACCAAGTCGCGGCGAGGAGGAAGAGAGCCAGCGCCGCCTTCCCTTCGCGCGTAAGGGCGAATGAGTGGCCTTGTGGATCGATCGCTGGATTCGGCGCAGGAGCGAAGTAGACTAGAGCGAAGAGCGCGACTCCGAGCAGGATCAGGCTGACCCTCTTCCAGT
>JASFLD010000019.1:0-16356 GCA_050118275.1 Gemmatimonadales bacterium | reverse complement strand
CTCGATGCGATAGCGCTGCAGTTGTCCCTCGATACCGTAGGTCGGCTCCAGGAAGTGGAGGTTCCGGTGCAGGCCATCGGTGCCGAACAGCTTGGCGATGGCCGCCTCCATACGCAGCGAGTCGCTAGTCTCGTCGTCGGAGAGGCCGACCAGGTTCTGCATGATCGACTCGACGGCGAACATCTCCTCGAGGGCCAGGCCCAGGCGGTAACGGGCCCAACCCTCGGCGCCCCGCGGAATCGCCGACAGGAAGCCGGCGGCGTCGCCGACGGCCTGCTGGATGCTGGCGGCGGAGGAAACGCAAAGGCCGGTGCGGCCTACGTTGAGCGTCTCGAGGGCGTTCTCCTGCCCACGTCCCTCGATGCCGATGATGCACTCCTTGGGGATACGGACGTTGGTGAGGCCGATCTCGTTGGTCGGCGACCCGCGCTGGCCCGTCTTCTCCTCGTCCTTACCGACCAGGAAGCCTTCGGTCAGCGCGTCGACCATGAAGCCGGTGAGTCCGGTAGGCGTGCGCGCGTAGATCGCCTCCACCCCCGCGATGTGGCCGTTGGTGATCCACATCTTGGCGCCGTTGAGTACGAAGAAGTCGTAGTGCTCGACGCCGTCCCGCTCGCGGATGAAAGCCATATCGTGGATGTCGATGCGGCGGTCGCCGATCATGAAGTAGCGGTACTTCTCTTCACCCTCGCTGTAGGTGAACTCCTGCGACAGCACCTCGGCGGGCTCGGCGACGTCGCTGTAACGGTAGAAGATCTGGCGGCCGTCGAACTCGAAGCGGCGCATGTCGGCGATGTTGCGCCGTCCCTGCTGCGACGCCTCGTCCAGGTAGAAGAACTTGATGCCGTCGGCGTCGGTGTGGACGCGACGCGAGTCGGGACGCGCCTCGGTCCGGACGCGGGCGGTGTCCGAGCCGGCGCTGGGCTCGGTGAGCGCGAAGGCCGAGATCATGCGAGCCGAGATCAGGCGAAGGAAGAACTCGTGGGCGAAGCGACGTCGCGGCAGTTCATCCAGCTCGGCTTCGGCGCGTTCGCGCCAGCCGGCCAGCGCCGCCACAGCGCCCTTCAGTCCCTTACCGAAGCCCGCCAAATCGCCTTTCAGGCCGGCTCCGCCGGCCTTGTTCATCTGGCCGATGAACTTGCCGAAGATCACCTTCTTCAGGATACGGCTGCGGCCCAGCTTGGCACCCACCTCGGTGTTCACGGCGATGTAGGCGTCCTTGAGCTCCTCGTAGCTGGCGCCCTCCATCATCCCGAGGATCCGCTTTATGCCATCCTCGATTGCGGCGACCGTGTCGGCTTGCTCGAGCAACGCCGTCAGGTCACGCTCGGCTCGCCGGGTCTCTTCGAGTCCGAGCAACATGGGCGTGGTGCCGATGCTGGTGTTACCCTGGATCGTCAGTGTATGGCTGACGTCGGCCAGCCGCTTCGAGATCTGACAGAGGCTGTAGTAATCGGCCTTGGGGCGGCCCTGACCTCCGTACTCCTTCGGGATGATGACCCGGAAGTAGCCTTGCTCCAGCGTCCAGTCGATGTCCTCGCGCGGGATGTAGTGGAGCGCTTCGATGTAGCGCTCGAACGATGGCTCGTAGTCCGCGTCGACAAACCGCTGGCGGAATGCGGCCAGGTACTCCTCGTAATGCGAGCGGATGGTCTCGTCCGCCCAAAGCAGCTCGGGCAGATAGCGCGTGGCCTCGATATCGAAGGGCGCCAGCAGGAAGTCGCCGGACTTGTAGCCGGATCCCCCTTTGATGATCTGCTTCTCGTAGTCGAAGTCCGGGACGCCGGTCGCGATCGGCGCATCGGGATAGCCTTCCAGACGGAAGGCGTAACCGCCCAGATCTACGCGAGCCGCTGCCGCCTCAAGCTCCGGCTCGAAGTCCACCAGCCGCTCCTCGACGATGTCCGCCCAGAGGAGCGAGGTCTCGACGTAGCGCTCGGCCGGTAGCGCCCTCTCGAGACGGTCGTTGGCCCCGACCAGCACTCGGGCCCAGACGTAGAGTCGCGTGGCAGCTTCCCCGACCATGTCGTGGATCGCCTGGAGTGGCGGCGCGTCGGGCCCGCGCGCCGCCGCGGCGCGGAGTGCGCGCGCCAGCGTCTCCTCGCAGCGCCGCAGGCGCTCGATCTGCGGACCGAAGATCGGGCGTTGCCGGAGAGCCTCGAGGCTCTCATCAAGGGCGGCCGAGATGATCCGTAACGGTGCGGTGCCCGCCTCGGCAGCCAGTCGCTTACCGACCTCGACATTGAGCTCGGCGTTTTCACGGATGTAGTGCGGGAAGACCGAGCTGTCCCTATACAGCTTCGAGAAGATGTCCTCCTCCGAGAAGGCGGACCCTCCGATCACCTGGCCGGCCAGATAGGTGAGGCTGGGGAGGTCGGGACCGAAGATGTCGGTGACGGCCACCTTGGCGACGGCCGCCTCGATTCCGTCCGAACCGTCCCAGGCCGCGTCGCTCAGCAGCGTCTCGATGGCGAGGCGGCACGCCTCGATGCGCCCGCAGTAGGCGCGCACCGCCCCGAACTTGCCGATCGCGTCGCGACCATCGATGTCCTGGAACATGTCGGGGAATTGGATGCGGCCGAGGGCGTGCTCCACCGTCCGCTCCACACAGATAGTACCGGCGCCCAGCGTGATCGCCGCAACGTCGCGCGCCCGCAGCCCGAAGAGGAAGCGCTCGTCGGCGGCGTCCCAGGCGCTCTCCCATTCGGGCCGCGCCGTATCGAGGGTGATCTCACCCACGACGGCGCCGGTCAGCCCGATGGCCGGGGTCTTCGTGACCCACACGCGCCGGTCGTTCCTGTGGAACAGGGCCACTTGCCTGTCGCCGCGCGTGACGAAGCAATCCGCCATGGCCAGCAGCGTGAAGGGCAGGCGTGCGATCCAGCCGCTGGCGGTGAGCTCGGCATGCGACTCCATCGCGATGGCCGCGAATCGCTCGGCGTTCATCAGCGGTTCGAGCAGGTTGTCGTGAGCGCCGGCGCGGGCGAGCGCTTCGACGGCCGCGGCGTGACTGGCGACGATGGCGGCGAGCGACGAATCGACTCGCGCCAGCTCGGCGAGAATATCGGCCCGGGTCAACCGGTAGAGCTCGTCGTATCCGTCTTCGGTAGGAGTCGCGCCCAGCACGGCCCGCGCTGCCGCCTTCAAAAACCGCACTTCCTCGGACTCCAGGTCTCCGCCGTGCTCCAGCCGGCGGAGCGCGGCACGGTCGAAGATCTGGGCAAAACGGGCGCGCAGCGACTCGCGGGCCGTGGCTCGCGTTGCGTTCTGCCGCTCGGCCGGTCCCTCCTCGAGAGCGGGAGCGGAGTAGCCCCGCGCGGCGTCGCAGGCATCGGCCACGTGGTCGACGCAGACGTGCAGTCCGTCGAGATGGTGGTCGCAGATCTGGCGGGCATCGGCCTCGGCGGCGAAGAACCGGCCGGCCGACGCGTGCTCGCGCGCCCGCGTGGCCAGCGCCTCGAGGTCGCGCTTGACCTGGTGGAAGGAGACGTCGGCCTGGATCAGGCCGTGCTGGGTCAACCAGGCGTCGATCGGCTCGGCCAGGGCCGCGGCGGCGGCGTCTTGGGCCAGCCGTGCGAAATAGTCCACCGCCTGCCGGTACCAGGCGAACTGCCCCGGCTCGAGCACGCGCGGCCCGTTCCACAGGTCCTCGCTCAGCCGGGCGCCGTACGCCCTGGCGGCTGCGATGGCGTGTCGAGCCGCCGCCAACGCGTCGCGTAACTCGGCCGAGGCGGCCGGTACAGTGTCTCGACGCCACCGCTCGCGCAGCGTCGCGCGCCAGAAGTCGGGCTCGATCTCCCGGTGCCGCTCGATCTCGCGCTCCGCCAGGATCCGCTGCAAAGCGGCGTCGGCCGGCGTGTACACCTCGTAGACCAGGCGGTGCTTGCCGAAGCGGGTCCAATCGACGTGGCGCGGCTCGATGCGCCAGCAGGTCTCGCACTTCACGCAGTTGTCGAAGTTGACGGCCACCGAGGCGTGCTGTGTTCGGTCGAGGTTGATCTGGTACACCGCTGCCGGGCACACGCTCCACAGGCTGGAGGCGCAGGGGTCGGGCAACTTCCCGGGTTTGTCCGGTGGGAAGAAGACCTTGATGTGAGCGCCGGGTTCGCCTGCGTAAGAGATCTCACCCAGCTTGGCGTCGTGGGATCGCGCGGTCGCACGCGCTCCCGCTGCGAGATCCTGGTAGGCGCGGACGTTCGCCAGCCAGCGGCCGTAGGCCGTGTCGCTCGCTTCCTCCGGTCCCGGTCGCTCCGCCCTACCGCGCAGCCGCTGCACCCCGCGCGTCGCCACGAAGCCGACCAGACCGACCACGCTGCCGGCCACCTCCCAGAGCGACAGCCGACGCAGGACCAGTCCGACGCAGCGGTCCAGCTTCGCGCGCAACGGCCGGCCGTCGTTCGCGTAGAGGACACCCGCGGCGCGGGCGAGTGCCGGCGTGTAGCGGGCGGCCAGCCAGCGCTTGAACCATGGGAGCTTGCCCGTTTCCTCACCGTTCGCCCAGAAGGTGAAGCGCAGCTCGCCGGTGCCGCGTCCCCAGGTGAAGGGCAGCAGCGCCAGTAGCGTGTTGGGGATGGCAAGGAGCAGGGCCAGGGGCGCATGCTTCAGCACAGAGCGTCTCAGTCCCAGAGCCTTAGCTCCGCCACCCAGGTCACGCAGGGTCGCGGACCATTCGCCGTTCAGCGTCGTGCCGACCAGGCGGATCGCCCCGCCCCACTTACGCGCGAAACCCAGCTTGGGGCGGGTCATCGTGTAGAGCGACCCGTTCAGCAGATCGATCTGGCGAGCGAAGAGAGCTTCGCTGTGCTCGATGAAGGCCGGCCAATCGCGCAGGAATTCGACGTCCTCATAGTAGTTCGTCGCCCGCAGCGGTTTCGCGTACAGTTCCTCCAGCCGATCGCGCGTGGGTCGCTCGCCCTCGCTGAGCAGCTGGATCGCCGCCTCGCCGAAGATGGCGCCCATGGCGCAGGCGGGTCCTGTGTAGTTGGGATACGGAAAGTCGACGCCGATCCCGGTGGCGGCTCCTCCGATCGCAACACCGTGATCGACCAGTGCCGGTAGCTCACGTAGTCCGCCGCCGCGAATGATCTTCGCGCCGTACGACGTAGACTCGCCGCCTTCGATCAACCGCTGGATGGGCGGCAGCGACTTGTACCATTCCATCAGGACGTTGTAGTCGCCGCGGAACGCCGACAGATTCTGCAGCGGCAGCACCAGCCCGATGGAGACGCTGGACCGGTTCGTGTAGATCAGCCCCGCCATGTTCAGCCGCACCGGCTTGCCGTCCAGCTGGCCGTTCCGCAGCAGTATCTCGTAGCAGGCCGCCTCGTTCGGCCCGACCCCGAAACGCCGTTCGATGACGTCGGCGCCCAGCTCGATGACCTCTTTCACGCCCTGGAGAAACGCCGGTTGGCCGCTCGGCCTGGCGCGCACCGCATCGCACTCGAGCCCCTCCTTGCTGACCAGATGGGACGCGTCGCCCTCGGCCAGAAAGACGATCTCGCCGTAGAGCGGGCCGCGATCGGTGTGGACCCCGATCACCCGGTTGCCGTGCCGGATCAGGCCGTCGGCCGTCGTCTCGCTGAGCAGGGTGACCCCCGATTGCCGGGCGCGCTCGGCCAGATACCGATCGAAGACGGGGCGCAACACGGTGTAGCAGTGGCGGAAAGCGTCCGGGTCGCGGTACTCGGCCCCGGCCATCGTGAAGCCGTCGCACGAGAAGAACCCGCGCTTCACCACGCGACGCTCGAACGGCGCACGCTCCAGCTCTTCGACGCCCAGCACCTTCGGGTCGGCCAGCCGCTCGGCGAAGTAAACGGCACCGGACCAATTCTCGGCGCCGGGATAGACGGCGGCCTCGACGACCAGCACGTCGAGCTGTTCCTTGGCCAATCGGAGTGCGGCGGTGATTCCGGCCGGGCCGCCGCCGACGATGATGACATCCCAAAGCTTCTTAGTCATTCGCGATCCAGGACGCTGGAGGGTTGCATCTGCTTGCCGCTCCCGCTCACGCGGGCTCTAACGGCGGTCGAGGCTAGTCAGGGCGCAGCAACGAGTGAGGTCGCACGGCACCGGAGTCGGTGCGCGACGATGCTGCAATCTTAGGGAATTGGGCGTCCGCGGCCAGTCTCCGCCGCGCTAAGGCGCCGGTTCACGCTCCGCCGCATCCTCCAGCAAGCCAGCCTCCTGGGCGATGGCACGCGCCGAGTCGGCCAGCGCGTTGTGCTGCTCGGTGATCGCGAGGCAGGCCCGCCAGTGGGCCTGCAGCGTGTCACCCGCCGCCTCTTGGATCGGCACGCCGCTGTTGAAGGCGTTGAACACGTCCAGATAGACCTCGTAGCTGTCCGCCGGCACGCCGCGCGGGTCGAGACCCTCGTAGTAGCGGACGACTTGCCGGAGCGAATCGAGCCGGGCGTTGCCTGCTAGCAGGGCCGCTTCCTCAACCTCGAGCGCCGAGCGGCAAGAGTCGGCGGCGGCGCGAAGCTGGGCTACTTCCTGACGGAGCGCGCGCAGACGCTCCCGGGGCGGGATGGGCGTGAGGAGATCGACGATCACGATGGCCGCGAACATGACCGCAGAGATCGCGAACATGACAAGGAACGGTTTCGATCGGAGCCCCATGACCCTCTTTCAAGTGCTTGCGTGGGCCTATACTGACCCCTCAAATAGCCTGGGTGTTCCACGAGAACGCAAGCCCCCGACTGCGTTCTCTCTGCGTACAGACGCGCGAGGCAATTGTGAACGTACCGAGGGCATTGCAAGAGTTGGAGCGACGCGTCGTCAGCTGTCGGCGTTGCCCGCGCCTGGTCGATTGGCGCGAACGCGTCGCCGCCGAGAAGCGCGCTGCGTTCGCCGACTGGGACTATTGGGGACGCCCTGTGCCGGGTTTCGGAGATCCGGCGGCCGCGATACTGGTCGTCGGCCTCGCGCCCGCCGCTCACGGCGCCAACCGGACGGGCCGCATGTTCACCGGCGACCGGTCGGGCGACTTCCTATACGCGGCTCTGCATCGCGCGGGGCTGGCCAACCAGCCGGATGCGCGGGGTCGCGACGACGGTTTACGGCTGTGCGACGTCTATATCACGGCGACCGTGCGTTGCGCGCCGCCGGCCAACAAGCCGTCGGCCGCCGAGCGAGACAACTGCCGCGAGTATTTGGAGAGGGAGATCGAGCTGTTGAGCGGCGTTCGGGTCATCCTGGCGCTGGGCGGTTACGCGTTCGATCACGTGTTGCGTATCCTGCGTGACCGGGGGCTTCGCGTGCCGGTGCCGGCGCCCAAGTTCGGGCATGGCCGGGAGGTCTCGCTGGGGCGGGACGGGCCCGTGCTGCTGGGCTCGTATCACCCCAGCCAGCAAAACACCTTCACAGGCAGGCTCACCTCCGCGATGCTGGAGCGCGTGCTCGCCCGCGCCGTCGCGCTGGCCGGGCGACCCGGTTGAGTCGAGCGTGGTAGAAGTCGGCGGACCATCGAGTATCTTTAGAAGTCGTTGTGGAGTGGAAGCAGGGACCTGAGAAGCGGGTGGGAGGCATGAGCGAACGAGACGATCGCTTGGCGAACGAGCAGGCGAGGCACTCGAAGAGCGAACGACGGAGCGGCTCGATCGGTGGACAAGGCGGAGGAGCGGATCCGAAGGGCGAATCCGAGCGCCAACCGGTTGCCGCGGCACGGCGGAGGAAGGTGCCGCGCTGGCTGCTCTGGACCGTGGGCGTGCTCGTCTTCCTCATCGCCGGGGGTGTGGCGACGCTGAAGCTGGTGTTCACGCCGGAAAAGCTGCGCTCCATGGTCGAGCCGAGGCTGGAGGCCCGGATCAACCGCGACATCGAGTTGGGTGCGGTGAACCTGCGGCTGTTCCCGCGCCTGGCGATCCGGCTGTCCGATCTTTCCGTCGCCAACCCGCCGGAGTTCGAGCCTCAGCCGAGCCTGGCTTTCGATGCGGTGGACGTGCAGGTACGCCTTTGGCCTTTGTTGAAGAAGCAGCTCGAGCTGGGCGAGGTCCGTCTGTTAGGGCCCGTGGTCCGCTACGAGGTGCTGGCCGACGGCCGGACCAATTTCGACGATCTGGTCTCCGCCAGCGGCGACACGACAACGGATGAGCCAACCGTCGCCGCGCCGCCGGGGATGGAGTCGAGTGGGCCGGAAGCGGCGGCGGCAGCGGCATTTGCCGTTCAGGAACTCGTCGTAAGGGACGGTCGGGTATTCTATTCCGATGGACGCACCGGCCGCGGCGCCAGCCTGGCGTTGGGAGGCCGGCTGTCGGCTGTACCGCGGGCGGAGAGTCGGGGACGGATCGAGAGCGAAGGGAACTTCGACCTCGCCTCGATCAGGGCTCTGATACCCAACTTCGGCGAGGACAGTCTGACGGTCCCCGATATCGAGTTTGGCTACCAGGCGATGGTGGATCTCGGCGGTGACAGCCTCGGGCTGAGCGTGATCGAAGCGCGGGTCGGCGAGATCGAGTTGGACGGGTCGGGCAAGGTTCTCGGTCTGCGCGGCGCGCGGTCGATCGCCCTCGCGTTGGAATCGAACGAGGTCGACATCGCCGATTTCATCGCCAGCTTGCCGGCCGCGGTCCAACCGCAATCGATCGAAGCTGGCGGTCGCGCCGTCCTCTCGCTGAATCTGTCCGGGCCGTTCGGTGACGGCGCCTTCCCGGAGGTCGCTGGCGCGCTCGACCTGACCGACGTCAGCGCCTCACACGCCGAGCACGGTCGACTGCTGCGCGACGGAGTCGGCCAGGCGACGTTCACCGCCAGCTCGTTGTCGCTGCCCTCCTTCACCGGTGAGCTGCTAGGGCGACCGTTCGAGCTACAGCTGGCCGCCCGCGATCTGCGTAACCCCGTCGTTGAGGGTCGCTTCCGCGGCGACTTAGATATCGAGGAGCTATCTCGGTTCCGGGAGAGCGAAACGCCGGCCGAGGGCATGATGTCCGTCGACGTGGGGTTCACGGGCCCGGTGCAGGAGCGGAGTCAGTTGCGGGTGACCGGCCCCGTCGAGCTGACCGATGTCGTCTACCGGAGCGCGGCGCTGGCCGTGCCGGCGGAGATCGACACGATGGTCGTGCAACTGACCGGGGCGGGCGTGGCGGCCGAGAACGTGCCGATCAGGCTGGGCGACAGCGATCTGACCGTTTCGCTCAGCAGCGAGACGCTGCTGCAAGCCGCGCTCGACCCCGAGGCGATGGCGCGTCCGTTGGTCGAGTTCTCGGCGCGATCGCTGCGTCTGAACTTGAGCGAGATCAGGGCCGACACCTTCACAGTTGGCTACGGTCAGTTGGTCGCGGCGCGACTGGCGGGCCAGAGCGTCGGCGGGCGCGATCCCGGGACCATCGCCCGCGACCGCTACCCGTTGCCGACCATGCCGCCGCTGGATGCTCACGGCCGTGTGCAGATCGGCGAGTTCCTCAACGCGCCCTTGCGCGCGCTCAACGTGGCCTTCGACGTCAGCCTGCAGGACGGTGTGGTCCGCGTCGAAGAGCTGCAGAGCCAGGTCTACGGCGGCCGGCTCACCGGTGGGTTGAAGCTCGATCTCAGCGGCGGCGAGCCGCCCTTCGCGCTGGACTACGACTTGAGTCTGACGGCGGCGCAGGCGGGCAATTTTTTGGCGAGCTGGACTCGGTTGGGCCAGGCGCTGAGCGGCGTCGTGGATTTCAGCATCCGGGGTTCGAGCCCGCTGGACGAGACCCTGCTGCCGACGCCGCAGGCCGTAGCGGCGGCTGGCCAGGCGGCTTTCCGGGACGGCAGTTTCGCGAACTTCCCGCTGGCGCGCGAGCTGGCCAACAAGTTCAAGGTGGATACGGAGTACGTCTCGGCGTTCAAGGACCTGGGCGGCGCCTTCAAGATCGAGAACGGGGCCTTCGTCGTGGAGGAGTGGGGCTACTCCGCCGATGACTGGACGGCCGACCTCAGCGGTTCCGCGGGGCTGGGTGGGACGTTGGACCTGCGGTTGGTGATGAACCTGCCACCCTCGGCGCTCGAGCGTGCCTCGCTGTTGGCGGGCGGTGGTGTGCTTGGTGGGCTGGTCAACGAACTGGCGGACAGCGACGAGCCGCTGCCTGTCGTGCTGGGCGTGAGCGGCACGATCACCAGCCCGGCGCTGGATGTCGACAGCCAGGCGCTGCAGGCCGCGCTCAAGGAACGGCTGGGCGACACCGGCACGGACGTGTTGAGGAGGTTGTTCAGGAGGCCTCCGCCCAACTGAGGCCAGATCACGACAAACCTTGGAGGTTTGATGGCGACGAAGATCGCACTTTCGGAGTTGTTCGCGGCTATCGATGCGCAGGACGCCGGCAAGTTCGCCTCGTTTCTGACCGAGGACGCCGTCTTCCGTTACGGCAGCGGCGCGCCGGTGCATGGGCGACAGGCGGTCCAGGATCACGTGGCCGGGTTCTTCGGCTCGCTGGACTCGTTGAGTCACCGATTGCTGGCCGAGTGGGAGAGCGGCGACGCGGTGATCTGCGAGGGGGAGGCCACCTATACCTTGCCGGGCGGAAAAGACGTGACCGTGCCGTTCGCCAACGTGATGGGCATGGAGGGCAACAAGATCAGGGAGTACAAGATCTACGTCGATCCCACGCCGTTGGCCGGTTGAGCGGCGCCGGCCCTGAGCCGGCGCCTGGCTATTCGAGACCGCGGTCCGCCGGCGGCTACTTCTTCTTGGCGGCGGGCCTCTTCTTGGCTGCGGGCCTCTTCTTGGCGGCGGGCCTCTTCCTGGTGGCGGGCTTCTTCTTGGCCGCCGCCTTCTTTTTCGCCGCTGCCTTCTTCTTGGCTTCCGCCGCCTTCTTCTTCTCGGCGGCGGCTTTCCGCTTAGCGGCTTCGCGTCTCTTCTTCTCCGCCGCCTTCTTCTTGGCGGCCGCTTCTCGCTTCTTCTGCGCCGCGGCTTTCTTCCTGGCGGCTTCCCGCTTCTTCTTCTCGGCCGCCCGCTTCTTCGCCGCCGCCTTGCGCGCCGCGTCCAGCTTCTTCTTGGCGGCCGTCGCCTTCTTGGTCGCCGTCTTCTTCGTAGTCTTGATCTGTTTCTTCGCCGTCTCCGTCGCCTTCTGCAACGTCGTCTTCTTCGCCATTCACGCCTCCCTTCGGTACCGCGCGAATACCACCCGTTATCCGTGTCGACTGGAAGATGCCGACAGGCGCCTGCCCGTCAAGCTGGTCGCCTCCGGTGGGTTGACCTGGACCCCCGCCGTGAAGCTGATCGGCAGCCCTGCAGCGACCTAGAACCCGCCGCCGCCGCCGCCGCCGAAGCCGCCGCCGGAGCCGCCACCGCCGCTGAACCCCGAGCCACTGCTCGCCGAACGCGGCGCGCTGACCAGCGCGGCGCCGGTCGCCGAGGTCATGCTGCCCAACGAGCGCGAGAAGTAGTGGGCGTGGAAATGGGTCGGCTGCGCGCTCACGTACCAGCCCGGCGGCTCGACGATTATCGTCTCGAACGCGTCGGTCCACTTCTCCTCCAGCCCCATCGCCGCGGCGAAGGGGAGCAGCTTCTCGAAGTGTTCGAGCGTGACGTACTTGAGTCGATCGCGGTCGACACGGTCGATGTACTCGCGGAGCCCCAGCGCGTGGTTCAGCGCCGCCACACCCTTCAGCGTCCGCGCCGGCATGAACAGGCCGAAGCCGATGACGATCAGCGGCGTGGCGATCAGCGATCCCCAGCGCACCAGCGGGAGGCCCAGATCGTTGTTGGTCGCCAGGATGCCCAGGCCCACGGCCAGCGCGCCCACCACGATCCCCGTGCCGACCCAGGTGCCCTGCACCTTCTCGGGTCGCGCCGTGAACAACTTCGGCGGCCGGGTGAGCCGGCCGTAGATCAACCGTTTGATCTTCGAGACGTGCTTGTAGAACTTCTGCTTCAGCGCCGAGACCTTCACGGCGCGATGCGTGACTCCGAGGTCCTCGTCGCCCGCCAGTGTCCACAGCGCCCGTAACGTTTCGTGCTCGAAGTCCTTCAGTTCGCTGACGTCGGTCGGATCCTGTAGAACGTGGATGATGTGGTCCTTCGGTTTCTTACGCCATCGGCTGGGCACTTCCTCGATGCGGAGGTAGCCGCGAATCGCCAGGTCGATGATCGTGGCCGACAAATCACGCGGGTCGACGGTGAAGTCCATCAACGTACCCACTTCGGCAGCGCTCAGGTCGTCCGGCGGGTCGTACTGCACCATGATGGAACGTGCGACCTCCGGGTCCCGGCCCTTGCGCCACCAGAGACGGAACATGACGAAGAACGCGATGAACGGGATCGGCAGGAACAGGTAATCGCGGATCAGCCAACCGAGTCGCGCCATGAGCGAGGGCGGCTCGATGACGCCGGGATCCCAGCCCACGACGAGCGTCAGCCCTTCGCGCGGCGACAGCGCTCGTGTCGTCGCGAAGCTGACCGTCGAGCCCGCGACGTTCTGGTCGTAGTCCGAGCCGCGCGCCCCGCGCGGACCGGTGTAGGCCAGGGCGCGGACCCCGGTCACCTCCGCCGGGAGATGCACGACGGCGTTGACGCGGTTGATCGGCACGTCCCACTCGTCGCCGGTCACGTTCCAGTACAGTTCATCGTGGGCCCAGTCCATCCCGTCCTTGTCGTCGTAGTGGCGCAGCGCGTTGCCGACGCGGTAGCGATAGACGACGGTACGCGTCGCGTCCCTCGCGCCGGGGACCCACGTCTTGATGTTGACCAGCGCGCCCTCCCGGTTGATCTCGTGGCGGAGCGAGTTCCCCTGACCATCTGTCACTGACTCGACATCCAGGTCGATCCGGTGCCGCCGGCCGTCGTCCAACCGGTACTTCACCGGGATGAATCGGTAGACACCGTTCCAAGATCCCTCGAAGCGAAATGTGATTCGCTCCTCCACCTCCACGCCGCCGTCCCGCGCGACGACGTATTCGGCATCGAAGCGTTCGATGGTCAGACGCCGGCTTTGGGCTCGTGCCTCACCTGGCGGCGTGAGACCAAGGGTCAGGGACGCGAGCGCCGAACAGGCCGCCGCTCTCAGAACCGGGCGCCAGCTACTCCGCGAATTGAACGACATGCGTCCGCCTCTCTTAGCTGAAATCCACCTTCGGGGCCTGACGCTCTTCCGGCGACTCGAGCTCGAAGTACTCCCGGTCCTTGAAGCCGAACAGCGAGGCGACGATGCTCGACGGCACGACGTGCACCTTCGTGTTGTAGTCGCGGACGACGGCGTTGTAATAGCGACGCGCCGCCTGGATCTTGTCCTCGATCTCGGTCAGGCTGCTCTGAAGCTGACCGAAGTTCTCGGACGCCCGCAGCTCCGGGTAGTTCTCCGCCACCGCGAAGACCGAGCGCAGCGCCTGCGTGAGCATGTTCTCGACCTTGCCCTGTTCCGCCGGCCCCTGCGCCGAGATTGCCTGCGAGCGTAGCTGGGTGACCTTCTCGAAGACGCCGCTCTCGTGGCTGGCGTAGCCTTTCACCGTCTGCACGAGGTTGGGGATCAGGTCGTATCGGCGCTTGAGCTGCGCGTCGATGTCGGCCCAGGCGGCGTCGGCCCGCACGCGTAACGACGCCAACGAGTTGTAAAGCACGACAGCGACGATGGCGATGGCCGCGACGACGATGATGATGATGAGGCTGTTCATTCCACTCCTCCATGTGTCGGTCGGGTTCCGCACCCAAGATGGGCTGCGATCGGCCGAGTCCGAAAGCCCGGCGCCGCGAACGCCGGTCGCCGCTCCCCCACTCGGGCCTGTCGAGAGGGGTGGCAAACACTATCTTGAGGCCAAGCATCATCAGCATTGATGACAGTGGCGACGGCAACGGCGATGCCGATGCCCTCGCCGTGCCTCGATCTCGAGCTTTCCGAGACAAAGGAGGAGTGCCGTGAGGCTACGACGCTATCCTGCGACCATCGCGCTCGGCTGGCTGTTGCTCGGCCTCGGCCCGGCTCCGCTCCCGCTCGTCGCTCAACACGCGGCCAGTTACGCCGAGGCGCCGGCACCCGAGCGCTACGCCGAAGCGATCGATTTCGGCCGCTTGATCATGACCGCGATCATGGAGCGAAGCGGCACGCCGGGAATGTCGGTCGCCGTAGCGGTCGATGGGAAGATACTCTGGTCCGAAGGCTTCGGTTACGCCGATGCCGAGAACCGGGTTCCCGTCTGGGAGGAGACGAAGTTCCGTATCGGCAGCGTCTCGAAGCCGCTGACCGCGGCGGCGCTGGGCCTGCTGTATGAGCAGGGCCGCCTCGATCTCGACGCACCGGTTCAGCGCTACGTCCCGAGCTTCCCCGAGAAACGCTGGCCGGTGACCAGCCGGCAAGTGGCCGGGCACCTGGCGGGCATTCGGCATTACCGCGGCGATGAGTGGCTGAGCAACAGGCGCTATGCCACCGTACTCGAAGGGCTCGAGATCTTTCAAGACGATTCGCTGCTGTTCGAGCCGGGCGAGCGCTTCTCGTACTCGAGCTACGGTTGGAACCTGCTCAGCGCCGTCGTCGAGGGCGCGTCAGGCGTGGACTTCCTGACCTACATGCAGGACAACGTCTTCGGCCCGCTGGGGATGATCCACACCGTGGCGGAGCACACCGACAGCATCATCCCGCAGCGCACCAGCTTCTACCAGCGGGCCGAGGATGGCCGGGTGCTCAACGCCCCATACGTCGACAACAGCTACAAGTGGGCGGGCGGCGGTTTCATCTCGACGCCCGAGGATCTCGTCCGCTTCGGCATGGCGCATCTCGGGGAAGGCTTCCTCGCGCGCGGGACCGTCGAGATGCTGTGGACGTCCCAGCGAACGAACGACGGCTCGGAGACGGGTTACGGCATCGGTTGGGGGACGGGCACGATCGACGGGAACCGGTCCGTCAGCCACGGTGGTGGATCGGTGGGCGGCACGACCTTCCTTTTGGTGCTGCCGGAACGGCGGGCCGCCGTTGCCATGGTCGGCAACATGACGCAGGCGCCCACCGGCCCCGCTCCGTCGTGGCTGATCCTTCAGGCCTTTTTGGCGCCGGAGCGGCCGGAGGTTGTGGCGGAGGCCGCCGGTCCGGATCTGAGCGGCGTCTACCAATGCTCGGGCGAATATCGCGGCGAGTCGATCGGTAGCGGCCGATTGGACCTGCGCGGCACGCCGGCGGACTACTGGGGACGCATCGCTTGGTCCAACGAGACCACCGACGAGATCATCTACGCCGTCAGCGGTGCCGATGAGACGCGACTCATCTCGGTGGACGGGCGCGGCGGGCTCACCGAGACGCGGATACGGCGCGCGGACGGCGGCCTCCTGGTGGGCGAGTGGTCGAGCGGCGGCAGGCGGGGCGGACTGACCTGCGAGTCGCGCTGAGTTCGGTCGGGCCCCGCCCTCGCGACGCCAACGCCCAAACGCTGAGAGGTGGCACCGGACGTTCCAAGGGCTCACGGCGTGTCGGGCCGGACCGGTAGCCGCCAGATCACGTCCCGACTTCCGGCCGGCGCCACGACGATGATCGCGCCCGATTTCGCCGCCCAGGTCATGGAGCGGACGCCGTCCGGAAGCCGCACCCGCGTAACCGATCCGTCGTCCAGCTCGATGACGTCGACCAGGGTATCCGAGCCGTCGACGTCCGGCGCCGGACGCTGCAGCACGAACCGCCCGTCGGGGGAGAGCCCCAGGAATTCGCCACCGGCGCGCACCGCGGCCGATGTGCCCGAGGCGACGGAGACCGTCTTGAGCCGGTGGGGGGAGTCGGGGGAGGGCTCGTCGGGCACGAGCCCGTAGTAGATCGAGCGCGCGTCGGGCGCCCAATCCAGCCGGTAGATGGCTCCGCTCTCGCGGAGCAGGACGCGGCTGTCCCGCGACTCCCAACCGACGATGTGGATCTCGCTGGCGCCGACCGCGGTGGAGCGCGACGCGACCAACGCGATGCGGGCCCCATCGGGCGAGAAGGCGAACGCGTTGGCCGACGTGCGGATCAGCATACGCGGCGGATCGATCGGTCGAGCCGTGGTCGAATCGAGCTCGACCGTCCAGATACGCGGCGGGCCGATGGCCGCGATGAAGCCGACCCGATCGCCGGACGGCGACCAGCGGGGAGCGTAGGCCGCCCACATCTCGCGAAACGCGAACGGTTCGCCGCCGTCGGCGGGCACGATCCAAAGTACGGGAGCAGGTCGGGTCTGGATGGCGGCGAACATCCGCCCATCCGGCGATGGTGCCACCGTCGGATGGATCGGAGCGCGGATTTCGGCTATGCGCTGCGGCTGCGGTGACAGGATCGTCGGCGTCGTGTCCGGCGGCGGGGCCTGCGCCAACAGCGGCGTGGTAGCGGCAAACGTGAGCGCCGCCGCGCAGGCGGTGAAGATGGCGGTCCGTCGGACCTCTGTAATTGTCATTTTGCCGGCCATATCCCCAGCTGTATGGAAAGCTCGATTCGTCGGTCCCGACGT
>JASFLD010000018.1:0-16470 GCA_050118275.1 Gemmatimonadales bacterium | reverse complement strand
GCGCCGGCGGCCGCGACTCCGGCCCAACGGCCGGCCCGGCCAAGAGAACCCTCGAGCAGTCCGGTCCCCACTACCGCCAACCCGAGGACCGACAGAAACAGGAAACGCTCGCCGGCTTCCTCGTGACTCTTCAACGGACTTTCCGCCACGATACCTTCCACACGGTCTTCCTGGGCACTCCCCGTCTGGACCGCCAGCCAAGCGCTCGCCGTCAGCAGGCCCGCTGCGACCACCACTGCCAGCCAGGCACGCCGCGGCGCCGTACCACGCCGGATCGTCCAGAGTGCGCCCATCGCGATCAAGGGCAGCAAGAAGACGAAGACTATCGGGAAGTGAACCACGGCTGGATGAAGCGGATCGGGAATCATCGTATTATCCTCCTTTGCGCTTTGGTTATCTTCACCACGCCGGCAATCTGGCTGGTCGGGACGCGATTCGAATCCGACAAACGACTGGAATTCCGGGGATCGTGCCCATATCCGGCCAATGTCCGACAAATGACGTAGACTCGGAGGGGCGATGACGACGATCGAGAGCGCGAGATTTCAACTGTTTCTCGCCGCGGTCTTCCTGATCGTGTTCGCGGGCGGTCTAACCGACCTGGCGCTCGATCGCCCGCAGTCATGGCTCTCGGCGCACGTGCTGTTCGAGGTGGCGGTGATGACGCTGAGCCTGGGCCTGGCCGTTACGCTCTGGCGCGGCTGGAGCCGGACATCGCGCTCGCTGTCCGATCTGCGCCGGACCATGGCGGCCAGACAGGCCGAGCGGGATCGATGGCGCGAAAGCGCACAGAAGCTGCTGCAAGGACTGGGCGCAGCCATCGATGGTCAGTTCCGAGAGTGGGAACTCACCCCGGCGGAAAGAGAGGTCGCACTGCTCCTGCTAAAAGGGTACAGCCACAAGCACATCGCGAGCGCGACGCACCGGAGCGAGCGCACGGTCCGGCAGCACGCCGTCGCGGTCTACCGCAAGGCAGGCCTGTCGAGTCGCGCCGAGTTGGCGGCGTTCTTCTTAGAGGACTTGATACTGCCCGACAACTGACAGAGCGTTTGATCGGACTTCTATCGAGCGCCACCCGCTCGCTTCTCCCACGCTCGCTTCACAAGCCGCTTGACCTGGCCGACCTGAGCGTTGGCAAATGTCCTCGAGGCCTTCGACTGACAGCGGCGGCGCGGCCAACCCACCACACGACGTGCACTCCCGCCGCGCGTCGGGCGGGCAGGTAGCTCGCCACGCCGGCTACCGTCGTCAGGCCAAGAGCTACGCAAGCGAAGGTGGTCGGGTCCAGTGGGCTGATTCCGAACAGGAGCCCGGCCATCAAGCGCGTCACACCGAATGCCAGCCCCAATCCGAGAGCCACGCCGATTCCGGCGAGGATCAGGCCCTGCCGAACGACCATCCCCTTCACCTGTCGGGCTTCCGCTCCCAGGGCCATCCGCAGGCCCAGCTCGCGAGCCCGCTGGCTGACCGCGTAGGAGATTACTCCATAGACACCGATGATTCCCAACACGAAGGCAACGCCCGCCGCGACCGCCAGCAGCGTCAGCGTGAAGGATGTACGCGCGATGGAATGCGCCATGAGTTCCCTGAGGGAAGAGAGATTCCGCACCGGCAGGTTCGGGTTGATCTCCCACACCGCGTCCCGCACTTCTTGCAGGAAACCCGTCGTTCCCACCCGTGGACTTCGGATTGCGTAGCTCATGCTGCGCCATGTCTGAACGTCCTCGAGCGTGGTCCCCGTCCAGAAAGCCAGCGTGACCTGGGGCCAGTAGACCATCAACGGCGGCTCCTGACCCAGCCCGTCATCGAGCACATCGGCAACGACGCCGACGACCTCATACCAACGCGGCGGGTCGGGCCTTACCGCGAGGCGCTGACCCATCGCCGCCTCGGGCGAGCCCCAGTACTCGCGCGCCAGACTCTCCGAGACCAGCACCGCCGGTACCCTGTCGTGCACATCCTGCCAGGTCAAAGTCCTTCCCAGCAGAAGCGGGATCCGCAAGGTCTCCAAGTAGCCCTCCCCGATCCACTTGTGACGACGTATCGTCGCGGTCTGGTCACCCGTATACTCGACCCCATCGACATACAGCGGGTTGACGTTTCCGCTCGGACCCATGGGAACGGACGTGGCCAGCGCCACGGAACTGACGCCTGGAATCTCCGCCAGCCGTCGCGCGATCCGCTCGTGCGTTGCCGCTGCCTCCGCCGACTCCTGGATCTCGCCGGGCGGGACGTACAGACGTAGGGTCAAGACACTTTCGGGGTCCTTGAAGCCCGGATCGACGTGCAAGAGGGACAGGAAGCTGCGCAGCATGAGTCCCGAGGCGACCAGAAGCACCAGGGCAAGAGCCACCTGGCTCACGGCCAGCCCGTTCTGCAGCCGCTGACGCGCTCTTCCTGTCGTTCCGCCGCGCCCTCCCTCCTTCAATGCATTCACCAGCCCGGAGCGACCGGCCCTTATGACCGGGAACATCCCAAAGAAGGCGCCCGCCCCCAATGACAGGAACAGCGCGAACAGAAGAACGGTCCCGTTAACAGAAACTTCATCCAGCCGCGGTAGGTTGGCCGGTCCCGCCGCCGCGAGCGCGTCGAGCCCGTAATAGGCCAGAATCAGGCCGCCGATCCCGCCCACGACACCCAGCAGGAGACTCTCCTTCAGGTACTCCCAACTGATACGAGCACGGTTCGCGCCCATCGCGCTGCGGATGGCCATTTCGCTCTGTTTTCCGTCGGCGCGAACCAAGAATAGGTTGGCGACGTTCGCGCAGGCGATCAGCAGCACGACGCCGACGCCGGCCATCAGGATCCAGAGGAGGTTCGTTACATTGCCCACCAATCGATCCTTCAGCGGTTCGATGTTGGGAGCGAAACGCGCCCGTTCGGAGAAGTCCGCCACCGGACCTCCGGGGAACTTTTCGAAGGCAAGCGGCAACATGCGAGCCGCATCGGCATTGGCCTGGTTCACCGTGACGCCATCACGCAACCGCGCCACACCGCCAAACCCGATGTTCCCGACGAACAGCGTGGAACGGTCGAAGCGGAACGGGTAGATGAGAGACGGATCCGATCCCAACGACCGGATGCTCGTTGGAGCAACTCCCACGATCTCCAGGGTCAGGCCATCCGCTTGAATCGTCTGACCGACCACGTTCGGGTCTCCGCCGAAACGACTCTGCCAGTATCCGTAGCCGAGGAGAACCACCCAGGGCGCATCAGGCACTTCGTCCTCCGGTGTGAAGATGCGCCCCAGCACAGGCTGGATACGCAAGGCGCGGAGGACACCACTCGTCACACCGAGATCGGGCACGGACTCCGGCTCACCGCGGCCCGTGATGGTGGACGATCCGGACCCGTACATTCCGATCTCCTCGAAGACTCGGTTCTCGTCCTCGTAGGTGAAATGCCAGGCCGCACACTGTCCCGCATCCTGCACACCCAAGCCCGGCGCCGTGTGGCGCACCGATACCAAGCGGTCAGCGCCATCGAACGGAAGCGGAGAGAGGATGATGGCGTCGAACAGAGTGAAGATGGCGGTGGTGGCGCCGATCCCCAGCGCCAGGACAACCACAACCACGGCGCTGAATAGCGGACGTCGGCCCAGAGCGCGCGCAGCGAACCTCAGATCACGTACTGCGTCCGCCGCGACGGTCCAGCGTCCACCTCTCCCGCGCAGATTCTCCTCGCGTCTTTCGGCCCAACGGTTGATCCGCGCCCGGCGACGGGCCGGCTCGCCGCGGATCAACTCGCGGGCGGCGACTTCGGTGTCGCCCAGATACCGCTCGATCTCGGCTTCGGCTTCTTCCTCGCTGGCTCCCCGTGAGCGAGCCTCGTCGTAGAGATCCTCGAGGTGATCGGCCAACTCGGATATCGCCCGCTCGTCGCGGTGTCCGGTCATCGCCGGGAGCGAGAGGCGCTCCCGCAGATAGCTCTTCCAATCACGCATGGCTCACTCCTAGCATCCGATTCACCATGGCCGAGAAGGTCTTCCATTCCTGCCGCTGCTGCTCCAGTACCTCGCGCCCCGCCCCCGTCAGACTGTAGTAGCACCGCCGCCGCTCGCTCGCCCGCTCGACCCAGCGACCCTTGATCCACCCCCGGTCTTCCATGCGGTAGAGGATCGAGTAGAGCGTGGAGCCGGGTAGCTCCAGCCGTCCGCCGGAACGGTGCTCGAGCAGCTTGCCGATCTGGTAGCCGTGTCGGGATTCTCCGTCCAAGGCGGACAGGATCAGCAGTTCCAGGCTTCCCTTCTTGAGCTGGGGATTGAACACCTGCTCCCTCCGGTTCGCGCCACGTGGGCTGAAGACCGGCGACGCCGGTCTTTCGCCACGCGATACTTCGCGTGGCGAACTACTATGGCCTTCCTACGTAAGAGCGCAGGGACAGGTTTCGGTAACCGTTATCTCTATCAGCGACGCAGTTCGGCAGGGATAGGGCGGTCCGCTGTCGGCAGCTCGTTGGTGATCGCCACGATCCGCCAGCGGCCGTCTTTCTTGATCAGCGAGAAGCTGTCCACCCCCTGGGTGGGCTGTCGAGGCGAGCCGGTGATGTGCGCTTCATACAAGACCAGGACATGGGCGATGTCGCCGAAAACCAGCGAGTCCATGCTGAGGATCTTCTCGGTGAAACCCGACTCGCCGGCCGGCGTTCGTTCGATGAACGTGACGAAGTCGTTCACGAAGCCCTCGACGGAAAAGACTGTCGTCGCATCGCGACTGGTGCGCAGAACGACCACGGCTTGCGGGATGAACAAGGCCCTGACCTTGTCCCAATCCGGCCTCGCTCCCGCTTCGAACGAAACCAGATCGTAGATCTGCCTGACGATTCCCTCGGGCGTAGTGGGGATCTCTCGCTCCGTGACCGTCTGCGCTTCGAGCCTGGTATTGCCCGACAAGCCAGGCGAGAGCAGGACCAGCAGCAGGGCAACCGTCAGGGCCCAGTTCATCCATCGGAATCGCTCGATACCATTCAGCGGCATGACGCACCTCGCCTTTCCGGTCAACGTCGGCGCGTGGGCGACGTCCCCGGAGGATTGATTCGCACGTTCGGCCGAGCGCCACGGCCGGGTTCTTGGGGGCGCGGACTCGCTCGGTGGTTGGGGACCGGTTCGATGCCGCAGTCCTGACGCGGCATCTCTCAGCTAGGAATACGGCGACGCGAACGGGAACGTTTCAGCCGTCGTCGTCCCGTATGTTCTAGCCACCCTCATCGAACATCGGCGCCTCTACCCAGCCACCTCGAGCAGGTACGGCGTGTGCGAGGTCGACGTCGACGCCGGATCCCAGCCTCTCCAGCAATCTGGGCGTTACCCTCAAATGCGGAGGTGCGAAGCTGGACGCGCTGATCGGCCCATCTTTCGGGATCAGTCCGCTGCAACGAATCGGGCTCCGGGCACCGTCTCGGGCACGTACCGTCGGACGACACCCGCAGCGATCAATGTCAGCAGTCCGCCGACCAGGAAGGGCAACTCGAACCAGAGCACGGCGAGCAGACCGGCGATGAGAGGACCGACCGCGATGCCGAGACCGAACCCCATCGTGACGATGCTCATCTGCCGCGCCTCTCCCCCGCTCTGCGAGAGGTCCGCGACCAGGGCGAAGGCGGGGGCGGCGATTCCTGCCGAAGCGAGGCCCTGGACAAGACGCAGGCCGGTGAGCTGAAGTGTGCTGCCGACGAAACCGAGGAGCGCGGTGGCGGGCGCCATCAGCAACAGACCTCCCACGATCAACGGCCTGCGGCCGATGCGATCCGACACGCGGCCCAGCGGAATCTGAAACATGAGTCGACTGATCATCAGCGCGCTGAACGCCACGCCGAATCCTATGGCGCTCTGCTGCAGGCGAGCGTTGAACTCGTTCTCCAGCGGCGCGAGCATCGAGAAGTCGGCGGCCATGACGAAGGTGGCCACGCCGGCTCCGATGACTCCGGCGTTCAACAGGCCGGGATCGAAGACCCGGAAGCGCCCGCTCGCCGTCTGGGGCGCCGGAACCGCCCGCAGATCGGACACCCAGAAGTGCACCATCAGCATCCCCAGGCCGATGAACGAGGCGGCGACCGCGAAGGCCGCATGAAAGCCGAAGTGGTGATAGATCACCCCGCCCAGCAGCGGTCCCGCCGCGAAACCCACCATCCGCGAGGTGCTGTAGACTCCCATCGCCGAACCACGCGTCTCCAGCCTGGTGATCGTGGCCATCAACCCCATGGCCGCCGGAACCGTCACACCGACGCCAAGGCCCTGCAGAACACGCAGGACGAACAGGTCGCCGTAGTGCCGCGCCAGCGTGAAGCCGAGTGTGGCGGCCGCCATGATCAACAGGCCGACCTGGATCAGCAACTTGCGACGTCCGATACGATCGCTCAGCGCGCCCATCAGGGGCTGCAGAAGCGTGTTCACGAGCCCGTACAGCGAGATGACCAGCCCCACCCGCAGCGGCAACGGCAAGTTGAACCAGCGGACGGGAAGCGCAGCCACGTAGAGGGGCAGCACGATGAACAGCATGCTGTTGCCCACCGCGTCGCCCAATCGAGCGACGGACAGAGCCAAGACGGCCCGGTTCACACCGAGGCCAGCGCCTATTTCACGAATCGCTCTCACAGTCGAGCCTTGATTGAAGTGGAAGCTGATCCAGACGACACGCGCCGCCTTCGTGGATCGCTACAATCGACGTCTCTCTGCCAGCGAGCCCGGAGCACGGGCTCCGGGCTCGACTGCGACACGACGGGAACGAGTTCCGTCAACCTCCGCTGGTCTGCGAAGTCGCGGTGACCGTCGTCGGTTCGCCGGGCAGTGGGCGGTTCCGATACTCCTCCCACAACCGCCGATGCTTGTTGTTGGTGTCGACGGGGATTCCCTTGATGAACACGTAGCGCACCTGCGTCTGGATCTCGAGCGGGTCGCCGTCGGTGACGATCAAATTGCCCAGTTTGCCGGGCTCGATCGTCCCCAACTGATCGCCGACCCCGAGGATCTCGGCGGGATTGATGGTGACCGCTTTCAACGCCTCATCGTGCGGCAGCCCGAAGGGCACAGCATTGGCCGCCTCGTAGGGCAACGTGCGCGAGTCGGACGAATTGAACGTCGCGAAGGCGATCTTCACCCCGGCCATCTGGAGCTCTCCGGCCAACGAGAAGGGGTAGTAGTACGGGTCGTCCTCTTCCGCCGGCAGTGCTTGGGTCGGGCCGAGGATCACGGGGATACCTTTGTCCGCGAGCAACTGCTTCACTTCCCGCGCATCCCGCGCCCCGGCCAAAATGACGCGCAGGTCGTAGCGCTCGGCGAAGTCGAGGGCGCTCTCGATCCCTCGTTTGTCGTTCGTCACGACGATGGCCGGCAGGTCGCCGCCCAGGGTGCGGGCGAGGTGCTCGAGCTGCAGATCGCGATCGAACTTCGAGGGGTCGCCGCGCTCGACGGCCTGTTTGTAGTGCTGCGCCGCCTCGAACCAGTCCTCCAATTCCTGCAGCTGCTCGTCGTACTCTTTCTTCGCTTCCGTGAACGGCCGCTCGGTGACCGAGAAGGTCGAGAAGTCGAAGCTGCGGGTCCGTATCGTCGGCCACTGGATCACCATCCCCGCCGACGGTTCGATTGCCATCTCCTCGATCGTCCAGCCGTTCAGGTGAATGAGCGCCGCCTGCCCTGGTATGCCGCCCCCACCGCCGCCCCGGAAGCCGCCGCCCCCGCTGCCGGGCGCCGAGAGGGCGTGCGTGATCCCGTTCGCGCGAGCCACGGGGATGTGCTCGCTGGCCGGGTAGATCGCCGAGTAGGCGGTGAGGTGCGGATTCCAGCTCCCCAGCTCGTTGACGTCCTCGGTCGCGGATACAGACCCGATATCGGTCAGCCCCAGGCGACTGAACGCGTCCACCATACCAGGGTAGACGTGCAGGCCCGTGGCGTCGATCACCGCAGCGCTGGGCGGAACGGTGACGTCAGGCCCCACCTCGGCGATCGTGCCATCTCTGATCAGGACCACGCCGTTCTCGATCGTCGCGCCCGCCAGAGTGTGTATGGTGGCACCGCGGATCGCATAGGCCGGAGCCGGTTCGATTCGCGGATCGTGCTGCGCTGCGACCTCCCGGGGCAACGCGCTGGCGAAAGGGATGATGATGGCTATGGAGAACGCGAGTCGCGAGATCCGACCACGTTTCTCGAGCTTGGTTGATATCGACACGGTTCGACTCCTTCGTTCGCGCGTTCTATTTCAGCGGCTCGACGAGCCGGCGCCGTCCTGCCCGGGACGCGCGGCTCCGCCCTGACCCTCTCCCGGCGACGCGCCCAAGCGCGCCTCGAGAGCTCGCTTTTCGGCCATGATCCGCTCCTGCCGCTCGCCATCCCGTTCCAGGTCGAAGACGATGCGGCCGTCGATGATCGTCGTCAGAGTTTTCGCGTAGACAGAGAGCGGATTGTTCTCCCAGATTACCAGATCGGCGTCCTTGCCGACCTCGATCGAGCCGACCTTGTCGGCGACCCCGAGCTGGATGGCCGGGTTGAGCGTGACGAGCGCGAGGGCCTCATCCTCCGACAGCCCGCCCCACTTCATCGTCTTTCCGGCCTCCTGATTCAGGTGTCGTGCCTCTTCCTGGCTGTCCGAGTTGATGGACACCAGCACGCCGCGACGCGTCATCAGCGCCGCGTTGTAGGGGATCGCATCCTTCGCCTCCATCTTATAGGCCCACCAATCCGAGAACGTCGAGGCGCCGAATCCGCTGGCGGCCAGTTCATCCGCGATCATGTAGCCCTCGAGGACGTGGACGAAGGTGGCGATGTGGAATCCGAACTCCTGCGCCATTCGGATCATCTGAAGCGTCTCTTCTGCCCGATAGCTGTGGCAGTGCACCCAACGCTTGCCTTCCAGCACCTCGACCAGCGGCTCGAGCTTCAGGTCGCGCGCCGGCGGAACCACGTTCCGATCGGAGCGGCCACGGCGCTCGTAGTCGTCCCACTTTCGCTTGTACTCGCGAGCGTCGATGAACGCCTCGCGAATCACGTCCATGGTGCCCATCCGCGTGGCCGGGTAGCGTCGCGGTGTACCCGGGATGTTCGACGAGTTGGAGCGCTTGACGTTCTCGCCCAGAGCGAACTTGATCGTCGGCATCGCGCCCTCGAACAGCAGCCCCTTGGCATCCTCGCCCCAACGGTGCTTGATCGTGGCGTTCTGTCCGCCGATGGGGTTGGCGCTGCCGTGCAGCACGTGCGACGTGGTCACGCCGCCGGCTGCCTCTCTGTATATGTTGATATCCGAGGGGTCGATGACGTCCTCGATCCGCACCATCGATGACACGGAGATGCTTCCCTCGTTCGTAGCGTCGCTGGCCAGGTGCGCGTGCGCGTCGATGATACCCGGCGTAACGTACTTGCCGGTGGCATCGATCACCGTGGCGTTCGAGGGCACACGAACGTCGGTACCCACCGCCGCGATCCTGCCGTCACGCAGCAAGATAGACGCGCCCTCGATCGTACCCTGACTGACCGTCATGACGGTAGCGTTCTGGATCACTAAGGCCGGCGGCGGCGCGTCCCAATCGACCATCGCCTTCATCGCGCCGGCGGCCGGCTCGATGGTTGGCGCCGCTTCGGCGCGCGGGCGCGCCTGCGTTTCGGGCTCCGGTGTCGCTGCAGCGGTCACAGCCGTCGCCGCCGCGGCACCAGGTTGCCGGCTCCCCTTGAACTCAGCCGAGAAGCGACCGAACGATACCGAGCCTTCGAGCTCGTCGGCCTCGACGGTACCGGTGTAGACGGCCTCGACCGCGCGCTGCCCCATCGTCATCGCTACCGTGAAGCTGAACTTGTTTCCACTCACCCAGCCTTCGGTGACGCTGCCCTCGCCGCGCTGGCCACGCACCTTGCCGGAAAGGCCACCGCCCTCGTCCATCGTCAGTTCCGCCGTGGACTCCTGCGTACCGCGCGGTGATTCGACGATCAACGTCCAGCTGCCCGTCAGGCTCACCGCCGGCGGCTCTGAAGGCTTGCCCGCCTCGCGTTTCTCGAACTTCTGGCCGTCCACGAAGACCATCTTCACCTTGGTCTTCTCCGCCAGCAGGTCGCCATCCGTCACCACCAAGTTGGCGATCTTGCCTCGCTCGACGCTGCCCAGGCGATCGGCCACGCCGAAGATCTCGGCCGGCCCCAACGTGAGCGCGCGCACGGCGGCATCCGCTGGTAAGCCCGCTGCCACGGACTTGCGGACGCCATCCAAGACATCGCGCGGCGACGCGACACCGCCCGAGTAGAAGGCGAAGCGGACTCCCGCCTCGTGGAGCGCGTTCGGTGTCGACGGCTCCCAGGTCCGCCGGCGGAGCGAGGCGAGCGACTCATCGCTCTCGGGGTCCGCATCCCGTGTCCGTTCCGGCCACTTCAGGTTCACCAACACCGGCACGCCGGCGGCGGCCAACTGGTCCGCCACGTCGTAGCCCATCTGAGCTCCGTACACCACCGTCCGCACGCCCAAGGCGTTTCCCAGATCGAGCGCACGCAAGATCTCTCGCGGCTCGTCGCCGGGGATCAGCACCGGCCAGTTCTCGGCGACCGCCCGGGTCAGCGGCTCCAGCGTTGGATCGTAGACCGGCCGCTCGAGTCCGGCGGGACGAGCCCGGTCGGCCGCCATGGCACGGGCGTACCACGCCGCATCCAAGAAGAGCTGCTTCTCGTACGCGATGACACCGAACAAAGAGCTCGGGAAGCTCCGCCCGCGCGAGGCTCGCAGGTTCAGCCGGAGAGCGACCGGGGTCTTGATGACCATCTGCTCCGGTTCGCCGTTCTCCAGTCCGATCACTGCGCCCTGCCCCGTGACAAAGCCGTCGCCGGGTATCGTCATCACCGTGGTGAAACCGCCCTCACGCCAGTTACCGATCCGCGAGTCGTCGCTGGTCAGCATGTCGGCCGCCGCCCGCGACGAGTAAGTCGATGGCCTATCCTCCGGTCCGTCCGCAGTCTCGCCGCCTCCCGCGAACGCCGCGGCTCCCGACCGCGAACCGGCCGCGGGGCCTTCGGCCTGCGCGAGCGCCAGATCGGAGAGCGCGTCGAAAAGGCCCGGGTAGACGGTCATTCCGGAGCCGTCGATCACCCACGCTTCGGGCGGCACCGTCACGTTCGTGCCGACGGCGGTGATGAGGCCGTTGGCGATCACCACGGTCCCGTTCTCGATCACCGGTCCGGAGACGGTGACGATGCGGGCGTTGGTAATGGCGTAGAACGGTGGCGGGTTCGGCACATCGCTGGGCGCCTGAGCGGCAATCACGGACGGCAACGCCGCCCCGCCAGCCGCCAGCAGAAGCACGGCAGCGAGAAGCTTTGGAATACTTCGCCGCAGCGTGCCACACGCCGTAACGCTGGGAATGGGCCGATGTCTCATCGCTTTCCCTTTCGTGGCTTTGTGGTATCTGTGATAGATTGAGGGCGGCACCGCACACGCGGCGCACCTCAAGTTAACATAACACCCAGCCGCGGCGAGCCGTTGAGGTCCTATTGGCCAGCCCGTTCGATTGGCGACGAACCGGCGGGGCATTCCACCTGGTGGCGGAGTTGACTATAATTCGCGGCCATGAGCCCTAACCAAGATCCGGGCACACTGTTGGAACGGCTGCGGTCCGCGCGCCTCGTGCGAGTACTCATCTTCTACGCCGCCGCCTCCTGGGTCGTCATCCAGGCGCTCGACATCCTCGCTCAGCATTTCACGCTGCCGGAGTGGTTCTTTCCCGCCGGGCTTGCACTGCTCGCCGTTGGCTTGCCCATCCTCGTCGCCACGGCCGTGATCCAGGCGCGACTGGCCCGGGTCGACGCGTCGGCCGCCGCCCGCGCGCCGGCGACCGGAGCCACGTCGTGGGTTGCCCCTAGCCGCTGGTTCACCTGGCGGCGCGCGATCTGGGGTGGAGTGCTCGCCTTCGCAGCGCTGGCCAGCATGGGGATCGGGCTCGTCTGGTCGCGGAACCGGGGTCACGAATTGAAGCCGGACGTGGTGGCCGTGATGCCGTTTCACCCGGTGGGCTCGGACGTCGCGTTGTGGGGCGAGGGGCTCGTGGATCTGGTGGCGACGGCGCTGGACGGGACAGGAGCCTACCACGCCTCCGACCCACGCGCGGTGCTGATCCGCTGGGACAAAGAAATCGGCGAAACGACTGCCCTGGCCGAGCCCGAGCAGGCCGCAACCGTAGCGACGCAGCTAGGTGCCGGCAACATGATCCTCGGCAGCGTGATCGAGACGGCACCGGGCGACGTGCGGGTCGCCGCCGATCTGTTCAACGTGCGCTGGCTCCGAAAAGACGCCTCCGCCGCGGTCGAAGGGCCGGAGGTAGAGATGACCAGCCTGGTCGACCAGCTGACGGTCGAACTGCTGAAATCGATCTGGCAGGAGGGCGATGTCCCCGAGGTTCGAGTTTCGACGATCACCACGTCATCGATCCCGGCGCTGCGCGCCTACCTCGAGGGCGAGCAGGCTTTTCGCCGCAGCCGCTTTACGGAAGCACAGCAGGCGTTCGGCCGTGCCGTAGAGCTGGACTCGACCTTCGCCATCGCCGCGCACCGCCTGTCGTTCGCCTATGGCTGGGCGCTGGGCGCCTTCGAGGAAGAGCACATAAGGAACGCCGAGCTCGCCGCCCGTCACACGGCCGGGTTACCCGCTCGTGACAGCATGCTGATCACCGGCCACATGCTGGTCGATATCGAAGGCGACCTGCACGCCATCCGTCTATACGAGAACCTGGTGCGCCGTTACCCGGATGACTACGAGGCGTGGTATGGGTTCGGCGAGGCGCTATACCACCTGGGCGACCAAGTCGGCTACGGACGGGACCGGGTCATCGATGCCATGGCCCGTGCCTACGCAATGGACTCCACCATCGCGCCGTCGCTTTTCCACCTGATAGAATCCACGTTTGAACGGGACGACTTGGACGCCGCTCGTAGCTGGACGACGCGCTACCTGGCCATTGATTCCACATCCGCCTATGCCCAGGGCTTGAGACTGGCTGCAGCGTTGCGCTTGGGACCTACGGAGGATTCGTCACGCGCGGCCCAAGCACTCGACACGCTGAGTCTGGGTCTCTTCCGACAGGTTACTTTCGCTGCTCCACCCGGCCGCTCGAGCCTCGCCTATTCCGAGCAGGTGCAGCTGGCCGCGGCTGACTCGCGTTTCCCCGCCAACTCTCGCGCCCACGCGCTGGAATCGCTCGGACACCAGTACCTCCGCCACGGGCAAACGTCCCGCTGGCTGGAGATCGACCGGGAAGCGGATCGGATACAAGGACGCGAGGACGAGCTGTTCTTGCTCACCATGGCGCGCTGGGCGGGGTTACTCGAGGATTCCGCCGCCATCGCGTTGCAGGAACAGCTGGCGGCGCGGGTGTCGTACCCGGCCAGCGCCAGCTACCTGGCCATACTGTACGCCCAGCAAGGTCGATTCGCCGAGGCTCAGGGCGCCATCGACCTTTTGGAGCAGGTTGCCGACAGTCTGGCAGCGACGGGTGATTCGGCTCGGGCCCGGATCTCCCGTGGGTTTGCCCTAGCGTACCAGGGTCATATCGCCGCCGCTCGTCAGGACGCCGCGACCGCCATCGACAATCTGCGCCGTGGCCTCGAGCTCATACCGGGCAATTGGAGCGTGCCTCGCAACCCACACCGCTACCTCCTCGCCAAGTTGATCGAGGATAACGATGAACTGGAGGCGCTCCGTATCTACGGTTCGCTATACCGATCGGTGTGGCTAGAGGCGCTGGGCTACCTGCACCGGGCCCAACTGCACGAGCGGCGCGGCGAACGGGAAGACGCGATCCGTTACTACAGCTGGTTTCTACAACTTTGGGAAGATGCTGACGCTCACCTGCAGCCGCAGGTCGAGTCCGCACGACGCGCGCTCGAGCGGCTGACCGGCGAGTCGGCGGCAGACTGACTAGTCCGCCGCTAGCCCGCCTTCTGCGCCCGGAAATTGATCCCCAGAGTGCCGAACGAGGCCGCGCTCGACTCGTGCGGTGCGCCCCCGAAGACGTCACCCCGCCAGGCAATCTCGAAGTCGCGGAAACCAGCGCTCTCGACGATGACGGCGAGCTCTGCTTCCAGCAGAGCGCCGGCCACTCAACCCTTCCACAAGTCGATGTTGCGCTTGGCGTTCTCCGAGACCGGCTTCTGTACGCTGATATCGGCGATCTGCAGGCGTCCGCCTGGCTTGAGGACGCGATACAGGTCGGCGAAGACGGCCGCCTTGTCGGGGCAGAGATTGATGACGCCGTTCGAGATGATGACATCGGCCCAGCCATCGGGCACCGGTAGGTTCTCGGCAAATCCCTCGCGGAACTCGACATGCTCCATTCCCGCTTCCTCTGCCGCTCGACGCGCCTTCAAGAGCATCGCCGGCGTCATGTCTATGCCGATCACGCGCCCTTGCGGCCCGACCAATCGTCCAGCGATCAGGCTGTCGATCCCCGCACCGCAACCGATGTCCACGACGTTCGCGCCTTCACCCAAGTCCCCGAGGCTGAACGGGTTGCCGGTACCGGCGAACGACTCCACCGCAGCCGCCGGGATCGAGTCGACCAGCGCCTCATCGTAGCCGAGGCGCAGCGCGTGTGGACGACCCGTGTGGAAGTGGTAGCCGCGGCCGGGATCGTCGGCGACGTCTGCGTACTCCTTTTGAATCTCGCAGCGCAGCGTCTCGACATCCACCTCAGGGACGGGTATGACCTGGGTCATGTATAACCTCCTGCTAGCCGCGTAATTCGCCTGTTCCCGCTCCGCTGGTCGTCCAATCTCAAATGCGCAGAACCGGAGTGCGGCCGGACAACCGCTATTCACGAGCCCCGCCACCGTCACACCGGCCGGCGGCGGGGCTCGTAGCCGACAACCTTCAGGCTACCACATGCTCACCGCCCAAATGACAGATCCCACACGTAGTCGGTATGCGACTCGCATATCGACGCGAACTCGCGCAGCAACTCCGGCTGCTCCGCCTCGAGATCGGACCAGAGCTTCTCCCAATAATCGAGCATGCTCTTGTAGTCGGCCGCATCCAGCACCAAGGCCCGGCGGTACCAACCGCCGACGCCGTGCTCGAGCCAACTCCAGGACGAGATGTCACCCGCCTGGACGTGCCGATTGAGGATCGGGCTGAAGGCCGTCTGCATGATCTCGTCCGCCTCATTCTCCCGGCTGTCGCAAACCATATAGCTGGTCAAACCCACGTCCGGCCGATCCTGGGCCGCCGTGGGGCGCGACTCCGAGCTGGCCACCCTCAGCCAGATATAATCGTCGTGCGACGAGCAGATGCTGTTGAACTCCCTCATCTCCTCGCGGTGCGTCTGAGCTTCCTCGATGGCCGCGATCCGAGCATCGATCATCATGTCGCGGTCGGTACCCACCATGTACGCCAAGCGACGCCAGGCGCCACCGGCCCAATGCCGGGCCCAGCCGAAGGTGGTGATCCGACCGGCGTCCACCTGTTTCTGCCAGATCGGCGCCATGACCTCCAGGTAGATCGTATCAGCGCGCGCCTCCTCCGCCTGGTTGCAGCGGTAGTAGGCGCCGAAGATGGTGTTCGGCTCCTCTTGCGCCCGAACTCCCGGCGCCAGCACGAGCATGGCGAACGCGAGCGCGACGAGTGGCGGTGCTCTCATAGCTACCTCCCGGTGATGGTTGGGCTAGTCCAGCACTCCGTATTAGTAATCTTGATATTGGCCTGAGAATACCGTTAATTATCATCCATCGGCGATGGACACGCAAGCGCATGTCGCTTCGGCGCCGCCCGGGGATGTTCGCGGTCACCGCCTCGAATGCCCCTCGTTCTTTCGGATTCGCCACTTCAATTGGGAGTCATCTTGAGCGGTCTCGAGGACAAAGGTCTGCTGGGGCGTGCCCGCGTCGCGGGCGTGCCAAGGGTCTTCGTGGTCTACCTGGCGGCGTCATGGGGCGTCCTGCAGGCGGTCGACATATTCAGCGAGCAGTTCGGACTGCCGACCTGGTTCTTCCCCGCTGCCGTCGCGCTCCTGCTGATCGGACTGCCCATCATCCTGGCAACGGCCCTGTTGCGAACGCCACCGTCCTCCTCCGTCGCGGCGGAAGCGCCAGCCGTACCGGAGGCCCGGACGATATCAACACGATCCGCGGCGCGGGGGTTGTTCACCTGGCGGCGCTCGATCCTCGCGGGCGTGTTGGCGTTCGCGATGCTAGCGGTGGTTGGGACGGGGATAATCTGGAAGCGCAACCGGGGCTGGGATCTGCAGTCCGATGTCGTCGCCGTCTTGCCGTTCCACGTGGTCGGCAATGGGCTCGATCTGTGGCACGAAGGGATGGTAGACATCCTGGCAACGGCTTTGGACGCGACCGGCCAGTTCCGCTCCTCCGATCCACGCGCCGTGCTGAGCGAGTGGCAGAAGAGGGTCGGCGCGGACAGGCAGATAGCTGGTCCCGAGCAGGCCGCGGCCGTCGCCGGCCCTCTCGGTGCCGGCCAAATGATCCTGGGCAGCATGGTCCGCACTGGTCCGCAAACGGTGCGG
>JASFLD010000017.1:0-16474 GCA_050118275.1 Gemmatimonadales bacterium | reverse complement strand
CGGAATGCAGGTCATACACCTGGAAACGAATCCACAGGAGAGCCCGCGCCCGCATGTGCGCCCAGACGACGCGGCAACTGGATCCCTCCTCCTCTTCTTCACTCAGCGAGTGGAAATATTCGACGGAATCGCTCTCCACGCGTGCTATGGCGATGTAACGGGGAGACGGAGAAACCGACGCCAGGTCATGCAGCGCGGCACTGTCCAACGCGGCCGAGGCGCTGTGACTGTCCAGCAAGCGAACGAACAATTCTTCACCCAGTGCATCGGCTAAGGCCCGGGGCGACAACGACTCCAGATCGGTCCTGACCCTCTCCAGTTCGGAGACGAACCAGGTACCCAACCAATCCGTCGTCGCACTGGTGCCGCGTACATCGAAGCTCTCCGAGGTAACTCCCAGCACACCGATTCCGCCGGTGTGGAGGTTCAGATAACTGAAGTCTTCATCGGGCGACTCCAGCGTGGCCATGTAAACGTCGGCCGAGGTAGCGGCGCAGCCGGCCTGGGCGAGCGAAATAAGAAGGAGGATCCAGCGAGTTGAGGACCGCCAGACGCTGGGCAAAAGCGACGTGTGTCTCATAGAGCGCCAACTTGCCAATCAGACCATCGTCGTCGACCGAAGGACACGAGACGACACGGCATCCATCATGCCGCCCGCACAGTCTCAAAAGCCGCGCCAGGGTTGGATCTACAGGCGGTCGATCAGTCGAGGGACCCGCGATAAGTGTCACTCGGACTCGCGAGCGTGTCCTCACCGCCCTTCTTCCGATCCGAGTATTCCAAGGCACCCGCACCGCTATCACCAGTCATCGAGGACAGAAATGGCAGATTGCCGGAACCAGCCAAGGTCGCGCGAGCGAAACCTCAGGCCGACGTCGTGTTTCATGTTCGCCGGATTGCTCCTGCAGTCCCGAAGTCGCATTATTCGCCCCACGGCCGTGACGCGGAAAACACGTTCACCTCGGTTCAGGAAATCATGCGCGGAAAGGCCCGCTGGATTCGCATTTCACTCGGCGCCGCCATCGCCATAGTGGCGCTGGCGGTCTGGCATCCCTGGCATCGCGATCCCCTCGCGCCATTCGCCAATATTCGGTTCGTAGATTCGGTGGCCGTCCTGCCGGTGGAAAACCGGACCGGTCGGCCCGAGTTGCAGCACGTGTGCGCTGGTATTACGGACGAAATCGTCGGGCGCCTCCGACGGGTGGGATTGATCAAGGTCAGCGACCCCTACTCGGTACAAAGCCTGCTCGCGCTCGGGCTCAGCGCACGCCAGCTGGCCGATTCGCTCGGTGTCGAGAGGCTCGTTCTCGGCTCGCTCTACCAGACGATTGACGGCGTGCGGCTCAACATGCGCGTGTCGAACGGCCGATCGGGAGATGTCATTTCGAGCGATCGGTACGAGTGGAACTCGGACTACGGCTTCGAGGCGGCGCTGAGTCTCGCGCAATCCTTCGTGGACGATTATCTGGGCAGGATCTTCGTCGAAGTTCCGAATCAGACCACCCCTCCGGCTCACGGGCCCGGGCACGAGTCGTACCTGATCGGCCGCGCCTGGCTGGGGCGACGGACGCCGGAAGGCATGGCCCGAGCCCGCGCCGCCTTCAGCGAAGCGCTGGCCTTGGACTCGGCGAATGCCGAGGCGTACGCCGGGCTCTCCAGCGTGTACGCGCTCTCGCTCGCGTATCGCTACCAAACCGGCGTCGACGGTTATGCCGCGGCGGGTCTGGCTCTGGCAGCGGCCGATCGCGCGATCGAGCTTGATCCGAATCTGGCGAGCGGCTATTCGGCGCGCGGTTACCTGGCCAGCCGTTCCTTCGCCCCGGTATCGCGGGTGGCATCGGATTGCCGAAAGGCCATCGACCTCGAGCCGAGCGCTGCCGACGTTCTGAGTTGGTGCGCCCGCGTCTTGAATCGAAGCGGCGCGATCGAGACCGCCTTTCGAGTCTCAGAGCAAGCGATCGCTCTCGATCCCCAGAACGCGGGACGGCGTCTGGCCCTCGCGTATGATGCGCTCGCTCTCGGCCGATATGATCGGGCCGCTCGCGAGGCACACCTGGCAGGCCAGCTCGAAGCGGACCTAATGCTGCCGCGGGCGATCGAGGCGCGGGCCCAGCTGCTGGCGGGTCGTGCCGAGCGCTGCGCCGCCATGGAGCTAGGGCCGCACGCGGGAATCCAGGCCACCTGCCTATACGAGCTCGGCCGCCGAACCGAGGCCGCGGCGATCGTCGATTCGCTCGAGTCAGTGCTCAAGAGCGGACGCCTCAATGACCCGGTCTACACTGAGGTCATACGCGCGGAAGACCTGGCGACATATTATGCATGGGGAGGAGACCCGGTGCGTTCGCTGGCGTGGGTGAAACGCGCGTACGAGCTGTCGCCAAGCGGTGTCGAACCGCGAGTCCTCGAGTCGGCCTTGTTCGACCGGGTGCGCGAAGATCCGGTATTCGCCAGCTCGGTCGAAGAGATCCGGGCGGGGATTTGGGATCGCGTTCAGCTCGAGGCTGAACGGTCACACATCGGACCTCGCGGCGAATAATCTGTCGCCTGCATTCAATCCGCCGTCGGCAATTCAACCGCCGGGCAAACCGCGCCGCCTTGATGCGCTAATCCGCTCGTAGGGCTTTCACTGGGTCGACCTGCGTGGCGCGCCGAGCCGGCAGGTAGGCGGCCGCAACCGCGACGCCGGTGAGCAAGACCGCGATGGAGCCAAAGGTGAGCGGATCGGTCGGACTCAATCCGTACAGTAAGCCCCGCATCAGTCGCATGACGGCGCCGGCGATCAGGAAGCCGATCGCCAGCCCGACTCCCACCAGCTTCATGCCGCCTCGAATCACCAGCACGCGCATCTCGGCGGCTCTCGCGCCCAGTGCCATGCGGATGCCGATCTCCCGTGTGCGCATATTCACGGCGAACGCCAAGACACCGTACAGACCCAGCGCAGCCAATAGCAGGCCGACGGCGCCGAAGACCGTCGTGAACAGAGCCGCTGCTCGGCTGGGAAGCATGGCGATATCCATCAAATCCGTGTAGGCGACGTTGGCATCGATGGGCAGCGCGTCGTCGAGTTCGTGGACGACTCCGCGTAGCTGTCCCGCGATGTCGACCTCGGCGCGTTGGAGCCGCACCAAGACCACCAGCGAAGTGGAGGGCCATTGCTCGTACGGCACGTAGACCATAGGGCGCGGGTTTTCGGTCAGCGTGCGGTATTTCGCATTCCGCGCGACTCCGACGATCTCCAAGGGATCATCGCCGACGGCGTCGAGCTCAATCCGCTTGCCCAGGGGGCTATCCTCCGGCCAGTTACGCCGAGCGAACGTCTCATTGACTATCGCTACGCGGACCGCGTCGCCTCGGTCCGCCTCAGAGAAGCGCCGCCCGTCGATGACGGGAATGCGGAAGGTCTCCAAGTATCCGGGCGTGATCGTGGCGAAGTCGGTTCGAGGGAGCTCGTTCTGATTGGCTGGTGGCCGGCCGACGACGCGGAACTCCGTGCCTCCTCCGCCCAGCGTAACCGGTGGTCGGTTGGTGGCGCCGACCGATTCCACGCCGGGCAACTCGGCGACGCGCTCCATCAGATCTCGAAAGAAGCTACTGGCGCGCTCTACGTCGTAAGCGAAATTGTCCAATTCCATGCTCAGCGCGTGCACACCATCCGGCTCGAAGCCAAGATCGACGGACCCAGCGCGGACTAGACCGCGGGCGAAGAGTCCGGCACCGATCAGCAGCAGCGTCGAGCCGGCGACTTGGGTGACCACGAAGACGCTGCGCAGCCGCGCGCGTGGAACGCTACCCACAGCGGAGCCCGCCCTGAGGTTCGTCTGAGGATCGCCGTGCGTGATGTGTAGGGCCGGTGCGAGCCCGAAGGCCAGACCGGCGACGAGAGCGACCGCGAGAGAGAACGCCAGCGCCCGGGAATCGGGCGTGAAGTCGAGGACCAGCGGCAAGTCGACCGGCAACTGATACGCACTCAACAGTCGAGTGACGTACAGGGCGACCAGCACGCCGCCGGCGCCGCCGATCGAGAACAGCAACACGCTCTCGGTGAGCAATTGCCGGACAAGACGCCGCCGGCTGGCGCCCAGCGCCAACCGCATCGTCATCTCCCTACCCCGCTGCGTGGCGCGAACCAGCAGCATGCTTCCCACGTTCAGACAAGCGATCAGCAGGACCGTTCCAGCGATCAGAAAGAGGAAGACGGAGAAGCCCATCGCCGGGCCAAAGGCGCGCGTTCCGATGGGGCGGTAGGACCACACATCCACACCGTAGTCGGGGTTGTTGTTCGGAAACTCGGTCCGGAGGTTGGCGCTGACTCTGTTCAGTGCGGCCTCGACTCGCTCGGTGCTCGCGTCGGGGCGGCGCCGGCCGAACGCATCGATCCAAGTGTCGGCACGAGAATGCAGGTCGCGGCCAGTCGCCAGTTGCGGGGCGGATTCCATCGGCAACCAGACACCGATATCCACCATACTGTTCGGTCCGCGGAACCCTTCCTGCGTGATCCCAACGACCGTAAAGGAGACCCGGTTCACATGAATCGTGCGTCCAAGGATCGACGGGTCACGCCCGAAGCGTCGGGCCCAAGTCCGATGGCTCAACACGACCTCGCGTTCCGCCGCTGCGGTTCCGTCATCCGCCGTGAAGAAGCGGCCCAGCGCCGGCTGCACGCCCAACAGGCCGAAGAAGTTGCTGGAGACCAGCAGGCCGAACATCGCCTCGGGCTCTTCGCGGTCGCTGAGCACGACTCCTTGCACCGCCGTCGCAGCCAAGTCACTCAGACCGCTACTGGCACTCCGGTAGTCGAGGTAGTTCGGGTACGAAACTTCGTGAAACGAGGAGCCATCCTCGGCCACGCGGTACAGGCGGACCAACTCGCTGGCCCCGCGGACACCAGGCGGCGGCTTCAACAACACGGCGTTCACGACGCTGAAGATCGTTGTCGTCGCGCCGATTCCCAGGGCCAGCGTGAGGACAGCGATCAACGCGAACCCCGGTGATCGCTTGAGGGCGCGGACCGCGTAGCGCAAGTCGTGTACGATGCTCTCCATCGGCGTCATGCTCCTCGTCGACTTCGCGACGGAACGGCATCGCTCGACCCGTATTCTATCAAAACACTTATGACGAACGTTCCGAGCCGCCTTGGATGTCGAGCGGGCGGTATCCGCCTGGTTACCCAGACATACGACACCGTTAAATGGCCGGTTTCGCCGAACTATTCGCTGCGCAGACTCTCAACCGGATCGACTCGGGTTGCCCGCCATCCCGGCACGAGCGCCGCAGCCACCGCCACCAACAGGAGCACGATGGTAGTCCCGGCGAAAGTGACGGGATCCAGGGGCTCGATGCCAAACAGCACGCCCCGAACGACGCGAGTCGTTGCGGCGGCGCCGATGAGCCCGAGGACGATCCCCAGGACCGTCAGCCTCATGCCGTACCGGAGCACCCAGGCCAACACGCTCCCTCGATCGGCGCCCAACGCCATCCGTACGCCCAACTCGTGGGTGCGGCGGCCGACCAATTGCGCCAGAACTCCGTACAGCCCCAAAGCCGCCAACAGCACGGCAACTCCGGCGAATGCTCCTAACAGCAACGTACGGAACCGATTCTGCGCCAGCGACGACGAGACCACACCGCTCATCGGCCTGAGATTCGAGACCGGCACGTTCGGATCCACTTCGCGGATCGCCGCCCACAGCGTCGGGGCCAAGGACGCCGGCTCGCCCGATGTTCGCACCACCATGTAGGCGCTGAGTCGTCCGCTCTGAGACATGACCCAGTACATCGTGGGTTCCATGTCGCGCTCCAATGACCCCGGCCTGACATCCCCCACGACCCCCACGACCTCCATATAGACCGGTGGGTCCCAGCCCGACAGGACGATCGAACGGCCGACGGGATCCTCGCCGGGGAAGAACTCGTCGGCCATACTTCGGCTGATGACCACCACGTTCGGGGAATCGGCCATGTCGCTGCTACCGAAGGTTCGGCCGCGAATCAGCGGCACGCCCATCGCTTCGAAGTAGCCCGGCGTCACCACCCGCAGTATGGCACCCCGCCGCTCGGCCGGCGTGGCCGCCGGTCGGCCTTCGGCGTGCACATAGTTCCACGGTCCGAAGCCGCCAATCACGGGAAGAGCCGTGATGACACCCGCCGCCTTGACGCCGGGCAACGCCCGTACCCGTTCCAACGCCAACTCGTAGAAGCTGTTCGGGTGACGACCATCCCGGTACTCCGCCGCCGGGAGGCGGAGCTGGGCGGTCAGCACCCCCTGCGGTCGGAAGCCGAGCTCTTCCTGCTGGAGCCTGAAGAAGCTACGGATCAGGAGCCCCGACGAGACCAAGAGCACGAGCGACAGCGCGACCTGGCCGACCACCAGTCCGCTCTGTAACCTCAAACCTCCGCTCCCACGCATCCCGCGGTGCCCCTCCTTGAGAGCGTCGACCAGCTGGAGCCGAGGCGCCCGTATCGCCGGGACGAGCCCGAATAGCAGGCCCGTCGCTACAGTGACGCCCAACGCGAAGACGAGGGCGGTGCCGTCGAGATCCACGCCGGCCAAGAGAGACAATGATTCGCCGCCGATCATCGGCAGCCCCGCGATCGCTCCGTAGGCGACGCCCAGGCCGACGGCTCCCCCGACCAAGGCCGTGACCACGCTTTCCGTGAATAGTTGCCGGGCCACACGGCGGCGCGATGCGCCCAAGGCCAGCCGCACCGCTACCTCCCCCTCACGGGCGGTGGCCCTGGCGAGCAGAAGTGCAGCGACGTTGGCGCAGGCGACAAGCAGCACGAGGGCGACCGCGCCGAGCAGGATCCACAGCACGCCGCGCACGCTGCCGACGAAGATGTCCCGGAGCGGGATCAGCGATACCGACCAATCTTGTTTGAAGTCGGGAAACTCCTCGGCGATGCCCGTCGCTATGGAGACCAGGTCGGACTCCGCCTGTTCGATCGTCACGCCGGGCCTCAGCCGCCCCACGACGCGGAAATTGTTGTTGCCCCGGCCCTGCGCCAACCGCTCGTTCATCCGCATCGGGCGCCACAGCTCGGCCCAGGACGGGAAGGCGTAGCCCGCCGGCATGACACCGACCACCTCGTACAGGTCGCCCTCGAGACTGACGGTCTGGCCGAGGATGCCCGAATCGCCGCCGAAGCGCCGTTGCCAGAGTCCATGGCCGAGCACCACCGGGTTGCCGGATGTCGGGTCTTCATCTTCCGGCAGCAGACCGCGGCCGATCACCGGCTCGACACCCAGCGTCCGGAACAGGTTCGATGACGCCGCCGCTCCGACCAGAACTTCCGGCTCATCGCCGCCGGTGATCACGTAGCGCTCCGGCCAGGTCGAGTAGGCGGCCAGATAAGTGAGCGTCTTGTTGCGCTCCCGGTAATCCACATAGTCCAGCGCCGCGACCGTGTTGTTCTGGCCGCCGGGTGTGCGACTCCACATCCAGACCAAGCGGTCGGCGTCCGGGTACGGCAGCGGCTCGAGTAGCACCGAGTCGACGACACTGAACATTGCCACGTTCGCACCGAGACCGACGCCAAGAATGAGAATCAGGATCAGGGTAAGAAGCGGGCGCCGCACGATGGAACGCAACGCGAAGCGCAGGTCGTAGAGGATGGACGTGAGCATCGCAACCGCCTCCAGATCAGAGATGCGAGACAGCACAAGTCTAGCTGCCTTTGTCTGACATCACTTGGCGCAATACGGTTGCTCGCGCCGCTCGCACCGGAGGGCGAGATTGAGGACGTCTCACGAGGAAAAGATGGTACTTCCCAAAGCCCCTACGCGGTCGGGCGAAGGGCTGTTTCGCAGACGAACGAGATCAATACATCGCTGCGATCTGTCTGGCGTTGCTCGCTCGACCTCAGCCGCGCGCGGCGAAGGCGTAGCCCACCGCAGCTACGATGCTGGTCAAGATGCAACCCCAAGCGATGTCCACCGCCGCGACGAGCGCGGGAAAGCCCCTCATGGTCGCGAGGTTCGTGAGGTCGTACGTCGCGTACGTCACGATCCCGAAGAAACCACCCAGCAGCAGTGCTCTGACGAACGAGCCCTTCTCGACGGCGGGCGAGACGGCAAACACGACCACAGCGGCGACGAAGAGAGCGTAGAAGAGTACGGCGGGCGGCCAGCGAACGTCCGGACTGAGCAAGTGGCCCAACTCCCGGCGGTAGAAGCCGCGGGCGATCCAGCCGAGCCAGGCGAAATCCAGCGCCAGAAACGTGACGAGCGAAACAGCGTATGTCTGCAGGAACAGGGTGGGGCGCATGCCAGACCTCCAGGATTTTCAGGAGACGAAATCGCCGGTCAACGGCGAAACGTAGGGCCGCGATCATCGGGTCGCAAAGAGGGGGAACCGGTCGTCGCTCGACTGCCACAATCGTTCATCTGAGGCCGCTATTCGGTTTAGGGCGCCGCGCCGATGCCACAGCCCCATCGAGAGTCCGGTGTGCGCCGTTAGACGAGCGATTGGGTCGGGTCTGTTTATTGCGCTTCTTCGATGGGTCAACTAAATGGAACAGTGCGAGGCTCCCTCCATCCGCAGCTGAGTAGCCGCAAGATTTCCTTATCTCGCAGGAGACGACCGATGAGACGACTTTCTCTGATCGCCGCGCTGGCTCTATTTGCAGCGGCGTGCTCGTCCGAGCCGACCGCGACCGACACGCAGCTCGCTCTTCAGCAGGCGACGACGATCACGGCCGATAGCATGACGGCGGAGGGCCTGCTGACCGAGGTGTTCCCCTGGACCCTCGAGAAGACGGCAAGCCCCGCCGAGCTGGCGCTCTTTCGCGGTGACATGGGCACCACCGAGTTCACAGTCACCGCGACGCGCGGCGAAGCGTTCGACGTGTACTCGGTTGCGGGCAAGGCCTGCGCAACGAACACCGGCGCCGATCCCACGGAAGGGTTGACGGTAACGGTGAAGGTCCAGTACAGCGTGTCGGGCAGCGCCTTCGAGGATTTGAGTGATGCCTCGGTCACGATCACGCCGGAAACCCAATTGGCCCCGACTGAAGAGGCGTGTTACGATTATGAGATTCCCTTCGACCCCGTGACCGATGCGATCTACCGCAGCGTCGCCGAGTTCGCGATCACCAACCTTGACGGTACGGCCCCGGGCCCCCTGAACGCCGACTTCGAGGCGCCGACCGACTATACCGGCCAACTGAACGCGTCGGTCAACGTGGAGGACTCGAGCGGGCAATCGTGGACGTTCGATGACACGGGCACGCAGACTTACGAGCAGACCTTCGCCTGCGACGACAACCTCGGAGACAATGCCAATACGGCGACCATCGTCGAGACGGGCGACGAAGCCAGCGCTACTGTGACCGTCACCTGCTATGCGCTCGACGTCGCGAAGACCGCCGAGAGCGAGTTCACGCGAACCTGGCAGTGGGCGTTGGACAAGACAAGCGATGTATCGGCGCTCACCGTTCCCGTCGGCTTTCCCTTCGGCGTCGACTACAGCGTGACGCCAACGGCGACCTCGGTGGATGGAGACGCGAAAGTCTCGGGTACGATCACTGTCACGAACCCGGCACCCATAGATGCCAAAGTTCTCTCGGTGGCCGACGCGGCCACACCCGATATCACACTGGCCGTGACCTGCGAAGGTGCCTCGCTCCCCGTGACGCTGGCAATGGATGAGACACTCGAGTGCACCTACGAGGGCGACCTGCCCGATCTGAGCACGCGAGATAACGTGGCCACCGCCGAGTTGCAGAACGTCACCTATGATGCGGGCGGGGTTGCGACGGAAACGGGTACCACGGCGTTCACCGGGACGGAGACGATCGATTTCGGTGATCCGACCTATAATGTAGACACTTGCATCGACGTCACCGACGATCAGGGCGGTTCACTGGGGACGGCCTGTCTCGGCGACTTGCCGAAGACCTTCACCTACACGGTTACGTGGGGCCCATTCACCACGTGCGGCGGCTACGTCGGCGTGAACGTCGCATCGTTCGTCACCAACGACACGGGTGCGACCGGGTCGGACAGCTGGACGGTGGCCGTGAATGCTCCGTGCGGGCCGAACTGCACGCTCGGCCAGGGCTATTGGAAGAACCACTCCGAGCACGGGCCCGCGAAATACGACGAGACCTGGGCCTACCTACCGGACGGCGCCGACACCCGGTTCTTCGATAGCGGGCTGAGTTGGCTCGAGACGATGCGTACGGCGCCCAAGGGCGGGAACGCTTACTTCATCCTGGCGCGCCAGTACGCGGCCGCATGGTTGAACGGCCTGCGTGGCGCCGACGTCTCGGCTGTCGCGGCGGAGATTCAACGCGCCGCCGAATTGCTTGACCAGTACGACGGTAATCCCGACGGCATGGATCTCATCGCCGGCGATGTGCGGAAGGAGTTCATCCAGATCGCCGAGACACTCGACTACTTCAACAACGGGAGACTCGGCCCGGGCAAGTGCGACTAGTATCGGCTCGCGGCCGATAGATCAGTCGGAGCAACTGGCATGGATAGAAAGGGGCGTCGCCTCGTGGGCGGCGCCCCCAGCATCTTATTTGGTACCGGCTCCGTCAGTCGCCGGCGGAACCGGCAAGTCCACGATCGGCTGCAGTCGTAAGGTCCCGTCCACCGATCACGAGGCGTTTCAGTGTGGCGGCCAACCCGTGCACGGTGAGATACGCGCAGGGCACAACGATCAAGGTCAGTATCGTTGAGACGCTCAGCCCGCCTACCACGGCGATGGCCAGCGGCTGCATCAGCTCCGAGCCCTCGCCGATACCGAGAGCCAATGGGAGCATGCCAAAGACGGTCGTCGTCGTGGTCATCAATATGGGTCGCAACCGTACCGATCCGGCTTCGATCACTGCTTGCTCCACACTCAAACCCTTCTCGCGGCGCGCGATCTCGACGTACTGCACCAAGAGAATCGCGTTGTTGACGACGATCCCCGCCAACAAGATGACTCCGAGCAGAACGGGCGCGCTGAGCGGCGTACCCGTAATCCAGAGCATCAGCCCCACACCGACGAGTGCCAGCGGGATCGAGAAGAGGATGGTCAGAGGATCGCTGACGCTCTCGTATTGGATCGCCATGACGACGAAGACCAGAAAGATCGCCAGCAGCGTGACGATGGCCAGATTGCGCTGGTTCTCCTTCAGCGCCTCCTCTTCACCGCCATAGATGAGCGAGTAGCCGTCCGGCAACGCGAGGTCGGCCAACGCCGCATGAACGGCACGCGTCACCTCACCCACGCTGGCGACTTCCTCATTCACGTCGCCGGTCACCCGCAGTTGCCGGTTCTGATTAACACGCAGGATCGTGGTTGGCCCAGTGCCCAGCCGAACCTCAGCCACATCACGCAGGTATATCGGGCGATCACGCCCCGGGAACAGCGCGATGGCACCCAGATCCTCGGGACTGGTGAACGATTCACGCGGCAGCCTGACCCTGATGTCGTACTCGTTGTTCCCCTCCGTGAAGCGAGTCGCGATCGAGCCGTCCAACGCAGTCCGTACGGTCTGCCCGACTTGCGCGACGTCGAGACCCAGGTCGGCGGCGCGCAGGCGGTCGATCTCGATCGAGAGTTGCGGGCTCGCCTCTTCCGTGGACGGCTCGACCCCTTCGAGTCCCGGAATCCCCCTCAGCCTCTCCATGACTTCCTCACCCAGGCGCTGCAGTTCGGGCAGTTCGTCGCCTTGAATCGCGACCGCTACATCCGAGCCGGCGATGTTGGTCCGCAGCCCGCGAATTCGGGGAGGCCTCACGAAGATCTGGGCGCCCGGGATCGCCAGAGCGTCGATCTTCTCGCGCATGTTCTCGACCCACAGGCTGGCCGGCATGTCGCGCCGCCGACTGGCGGAAGTGAGCTGAATGCCTAACGAGCCACGGCCGCCTCTCTGCATCGTCGAGCCACCGAAGAGGAAGCCGCCGGCGGTGGTGAACACGTGCTGAACGTACGGCATCTCGGCTACGACCGCTTCGACACGGTGAGCGATCTCGTTGGTACGTTCCGGCGAGGTACCTGGCGGCATCCGAATGTAGACGCCGACGTTGCCATCATCGACCGAAGGCAGAAACTCGTTGCCCAGCCCTCGAGCCAAGAAGAAGACACCGATCAGGCAACCGAACGCTGCCCCGATGACCAGCCAGCGAACACGTATCGCGCGGCCCACGACCCCTCGATAAACGGTTCTGAACCGGGCCAGACCCCGGTTGAAGCCTACGATGACCGGATTCTTGGCCAGGTGGCTTGTCCGCTGGACTTTGGCGAACTGGGCCGACAGCATGGGAACGAGAGTCAAAGCGGTGGCCAGCGACGCGATGATCGCGAAGGAGATGGTCAGGATGAGCTCGCGGAAGATCATCGCCGCCAGCCCACTGATGAGAAGGAACGGCACCACCGCTGCCAGGTTCGTGAGCGTCGATGCCACCACGGCTGACGAGACCTCGCCCGATCCCCTGTGCGCGGCGACCACCGGGTCGGCGACCCCCAACTCGCGATGACGGAAGATATTCTCCAGCATCACGATGGAGTTGTCGATCAGCAGTCCGATACCCAGCGCCAGGCCGCCCAACGTCATGATGTTCAGGGTCAGATTTCCCATACCCATCATCACGAAGGTCGCCAATACCGCCAGAGGAATCGACAGTCCGATGATGAATGTCTTGCGCAGGCTGCCCAAGAAAAGCAGCACCACGAGCATCGCCAGTGTCGCACCGATCAGCGCCGCGTTCTTCACACCGCGAACGGAATTGCGGATGAAGAACGACTGGTCCGAGATGATCTCGTAATGAATGTCGCCCGGAATGAACCTCGCACCGGCGAGTTGTTCCAGGCGATCACGGACACCTTCAGCGACCAAGACCGTGTTCGCATCCGGCTGTTTGCGCACGGAAAGCTTCACCGCCGGCACGCCGTCCAAGCGCGCCCAAAGCCGCTGTTCCTGGTGGGTATCGGTCACTTCGGCGACCTCGGACAGCGGTATCCGCTCCGATGTGCCGGGTACCGTGAGCAGCACCTCTCGGATGTCATCGATCGTGCGGAACTTCCCCTCGGTCTTACCGACGATCTCGAAGCTGGGCGATGTGACGTTGCCAACCGCGACGTCCTGGTTCTCGGCGCGGATCCGATTGAGGATATCGGACACGGCCAGCCCGTAGGAGCGCAGCCGCTCCTGGTCGAGCGTCACGCGGACCTCGCGAACGAGGCCGCCCGCTACATCTACCGCCGCCACACCCTCGACCGTGAGCAACTGCGGTTGCAGACGTAACTCGGCCCATCTGCGCAGATCGACCAAGGCTCGCGTCGGCGAGCTGAAGCCGACCTCGAAGACTGGCATCTGCGACGGATCGAACTTGTACACGGTGGGCGGATCGGCGTCCTCGGGCAGTCTGCCCCGCGCCCGCTCCAAGTTCTTCGAGGCGTCCTGTAATGCGAAGTCGATGTCGGTGCCGTAGCTGAAGTGCAGGTTGACCCCGGACCGCCCTTCCGTCGTCTCGCTCTCCAATTCGGTAACGTTCTCGGTCGTCGCCAGGCTGGTCTCGAGGATCTTCGTCACCTGCTCTTCCATCACCTCCGGCGCCACACCCGGGTAGTTCACTCCGGCGCGGATCTGCGGGTAGATGATCTGGGGCAGCAGGTCGAGCGGCAGCTGCCCGACGTAGAACAGTCCCACGACGACGACAACGGATGCGGCGGCCAGCGTCCCGATCGGCCGCCGGATCGCCAGACTGGATAACCCTCGATACTTCTTATCCTCGCTCATCACCCATCACCGTCGGTTGAGAGTGCTTCGCTGACTCGGACGGTTATTCCCGGCCGCAGGTTCACGTGACCGGAAGTGACCACCAGCTCCCCGGGATCGAGGCCTCGCGTGATCTCGATCCAGCCGGCCGCGGTCACCCCGGTCTGTACCGGTTTTCTGATCAGCGTATCGGCATCCACCGTGAAGACGAAGGTACCGTCGTCCGCAACTCCAATCGCCGACGCCGGCACCGCCATGACATCTTCCCGGCGGTCCAGTGCAAACTCAACCCGGGCCAGGAATCCGGGTCTCAGTTCCACGTCGCGGGCCGTACGGCCCAGTGCGACCTCTACAGGGACCAGCCGGCTGGCCGCGTCAGCACTGGGGAAGACACGGCGAATGCGGCCCGAGATCCGGGCATCCGGATACGCATCCAATCGAACGGTTGCCGGGTTGCCTGGTTTGAGCTGCACGACATCAAGCTCCGAGACGCGCACCCGAACGACCAACAACGAGTCGTCGGCGATTTGAAACATCGCCTGGTTGGTCGATACGGCGCTTCCCTGCTCCACCATCTTGGCCGTCACGACCCCGGAGACGGGAGCAGTGATGCGGCTGAACGCCAATCGCGTCCGCCACAGCTCGACGTCGGCCTTGGCGATCGAGTACGCTGAACGGGCCGCGTCGAGGTCAGCTTGGGTGGTGAGACCGTTAGCCTGGAGCTGCTGGGCCCGCTGGAAAGCCGACTCGGCATTGGCCAGAACGGCTTCGGCGCGCTCCAGCTGCGCCGAGGTCTCTCGCGCGTCCAGCTCCGCCATGAGCTCCCCGGCGTCCACGCGGTCGCCTTCTTCGACAAGCACGTCCAACAGTGTGCCCGTCATCTGCGCATTCACTGATACGGTCCGGATCGGTTCGACCGGACCTGTCACCGTCACGGATCGCGCCAGGTCACGCAGTTGGGCCGCTTCTACGGCAACGGGAATATCTTTCGATCCACCACCCGGACGACCGCCCGGGCTGCCCTGGGCGCTGTCGCCTCGCGAACAGGCCACGGCAAGAGTGGAAAGCATTATAGACGCGACCAGCGTCGAGTGCGAAACCGCCATCTTCATTCGTTTCAGCCCCAGCTCAGGATCATTCTCTTGCCGCAGGCGGTTCACCCAATCCGTACGGCGATGTGTGTAACACTGTACGGATAGGAAAACACCTGACGGGACGAGAACGTTGTTGAGACGGTAGGAACAATGCCAGTCCTAGATGCCATGCCAGCCGGAGAGGTTGATTTGCACAGCCAGATAGCGCATGTCCGTCTCCGACTCACTGAACGTCGCTGTCCCATCCGGAACCGGTGCGATGGAACTGGGCGGAATCTACCGAAAATGGCCAGCATCAAGGTAGGGGACCGCCTGCCTGAGTTGCCGCCGGACCCAGGTCTGGCGACCCAAGAGGTGAGGCGGCATCTTGCTGGCCATGCCCGACGCCAACGATGTGTTCACTGCGCCTCTCCCGGACCGTTACGCGATCGAGCGCGAGATCGGCCGCGGCGGAATGGCGATCGTGTACCTCGCTCGTGACCTGAAGCACTCGCGGGAAGTTGCCGTCAAAGTCCTGCTCCCCAAACTCGCCGCCGCCGTCGGCGCGGAGCGGTTCCTGCGTGAGATCGAGATCACAGCCCAGCTCAATCACCCGCACATCCTTCCCTTGCTCGACTCGGGCGCGGCCGACGGTCTGTTGTACTATGTCATGCCGCATGTACCGGGTGGGTCTCTGCGCCACCTGCTGACGAGTGACGAGCGACTTTCCATTGAGACTGTACTGCGGATCACGCGGGAGGTCGCCTCGGCGCTCGACTACGCTCACGGTCGCGGCGTGATTCACCGGGACATCAAGCCGGAGAACATCCTATTCTCTGAGGGCCTGGCGGTTGTGGCCGACTTCGGGATCGCGCGCGTGGCCACCGGCGCGGCGCGCGAGGGCCTGACGCGAACGGGCATCCCGGTGGGCACGCCGGGATACATGAGCCCCGAGCAGGCTCTGGGGACCGGCGAGCTGGACGCGAGAACCGATGTCTACGGCCTGGGCTGCGTCGTCTACGAGATGCTCGTGGGGTCGACGCCGGCGGTCTGGCCGGGGACCGAAGATGTTCGCTTGGGACGGCTGAGCGACGTGCCGGCGGGGCATCGCGAACGGCTCGATGCTCTTCCTGGGCGAATCGAGCAAGTTTTGACGAAGGCCCTCGCCTTGCGCGCCGCCGATCGCTTCGCCGAGGCCGGCGAGCTGTCGACAGCCCTGGTCGCGGCCTCGGAACGGACACCGAGCCTGAGCCAGAACGAGGTACGTCGGCTGCTCGACCGAGCGGCGCGACTGGAGGCGGAACAACCAACCAGCGCAGGTGCGCTCTCCCTGGGAGCTGTGGAGCAGGTCGCCGCCGAGGTAGGGATTCCGCCCGAACACGTACGCAGGGCCGCTCGCGAACTCGACCGGTCCGAGCCCGCGCCGGCTCCGGTATCGCCGCGAACCTACAAACCCAGCGCCTTCGATCCGCGCGGCAACAAGATCAAATTCGACCGGATGGTTGATGGCGAGGTGCCGGAATCGGCGTACGCCGCCATGGTCGATGAGATTCAAGCGCGACTGGACGTCGTCGGCCACGCTTCGGTACTGGCCGGCAGCCTCACCTGGAGTCCGGCCACGCACGGCGAAGCGAGCCGCAATGTCGTCGTGACCGTCACACCCCGGGAGGGCCGCACACACATCCGGG
>JASFLD010000016.1:0-16567 GCA_050118275.1 Gemmatimonadales bacterium | reverse complement strand
AGAGGGCGCGGGCATCGGTCGGTGCTTGGGACTTCGAGGCGGAGCTCGAGTCGAGCTTGGACCGTTTCTTTCAGGATCTGATAGGCAGCTGATTATGTCTCTGGTGAACTACGCGACACGGGAGATCACCTGCAAGATCGTCTACTGCGGGCCCGGACGTTCGGGCAAGACGACGAACCTGCAGTACATCCACAGCCGTGTGCCCTGGGATCGCAAGGGTGAGATGGTCTCTTTGGCGACCGAAGGTGACCGGACTCTCTTCTTCGATTTCCTGCCACTCGAACTGGGCAAGATCTCGGGATTCACGACGCGGTTCCAGCTCTATACGGTACCGGGGCAGGACTACTACAACGCGACCCGTAAACTCGTCCTCCAGGGTGCGGACGGAATCGTTTTCGTTGCGGACAGCCAGCGCTCTCAGCTCGAGGCTGACATAGCGTCCTATCGCAACCTGCACGAGAACTTGATCGACCACGGTGTAGATATCCGGGAGGTCCCGGTCGTGATCCAATACAACAAGAGAGATCTGCCGAATGCGCTCGCCGTAGATCTTCTGGAAGAGGAGCTCAACTTCAGAAACGTGCCGAGTCATCCGGCTTCCGCGCTGTTGGGCGAAGGTGTGTTCTATACTCTCAGGTCGGTTGCCGAGGGAGTGCTCAGGAAACTGGCTGGGAAGCTCGAGATCCCGGCCGAGTTCAGGTCTTCGGGACGGCAGAGGTGGTAACCGTGATTGAACAAAGCCTGACGTTCAAGTCGTTCGTGGTTGGCACTGAGAACCGGCTTGCTTGGCAGGCCGCACGAACAGCGGCCGAGACGCCGGGCTCAGCGTACAATCCGCTGTTCATCTACAGTACGACGGGGCTCGGCAAAACTCACCTGCTTTCGGCGATCGTCAACCGACTCAGGGATCTGCGCTCGGGACTTCGAGCCATCTATGCACCACTGGATGATCTGCTGCGCGAGCTGGGAAACCCGGCGGAATCCGACATCGACTACAAGGCGGCAGACATCCTGTTGATCGACGATCTGCAGTTCATCGATCGGCACCCTGAGGGACAGCGTCTTCTGTTCCAAATCATCGACCAGCTGCTTCGCACTGGGAAGCAGGTCGTGATCGCGTCCGATCGGCCGCCTCTGGAACTGGGCGAACTGGACGATCGCCTGCTCTCCAGATTCAGCGGCGGACTCGTTGTCGATATTGGGCGTCCGATGCTCGATACCCGCAGGGCGATACTCGATCGTCAGCTGACAATGCTGGGTGAGGATCTGCGACCCGAAGTCATCGATGCCGTCGCTCGCCTCGCCATCGACAACGTTCGTCAGCTCAAAGGCGCTCTGCTGCGCGTATTGGCGGAACAGCAGGCACAGGATCGCGAGATCGAGGCCGATGAGGTCGACAAGTTGCTCTCAGATGTCGTGACCGAGCTCGACCTCCCCTGGCTTGGTGACGAACGCAAGCTGGGTGAGTTCCAAGAGTTCGTCAGCAATGTCTCGACTGCAGTCGAGGATGCACTCGGGTCGCCCAAGTGGCGCGAGGATCTGGCCCGGGCAATCCTGAAGTGGGAGGGCGAGGGCTACGTGACCAAACGACTCGAGACGTTTCTCGATCGTGACGAGCCGGTTGATCCCGAGCAAGTGATCTCCGCTTACGAACGGGACATCGCCAGATTGAAGATCTACGCGCACGAGCTCGAGCGCTTGGGTGTCAGCAGTCCGGATGACATCGCGCTGAGAGATCCGGAACGCATCGAGGAAATGCGCGAGATCGTTCAAGAAGCGCGGCGCGAGACAATACCAATCGATGATTTCTTCTTCGACGCGGAGAAGGTCGTGTGGACGTGGCCGGTAATCGAAGAGCAGCTCATCGAAGGCTGGGAAAATGGCAATCAAGGGTAGTCTACAAGAGGCGAGCCTCCCCGACGTTCTCCAGCTCATCTCCATGGGGGGGCGAACGGGCTGCCTGTCGGTGACGAGCCGGCGGAGCATCGGGCGCGTGTACTTCGAAGACGGTCGGATCACCTATGCCTCGGTCCTCAATCGCCAGGATCGGCTCGGCGACATTCTCGTGCAGGAGAAGGTGATCACCCGCGAGAAGCTCGACCGGGCGATCGAGGAACAGGGGAAAGTCCGCGACGGCCGACGATTGGGAGAAATCCTGAAGGACAAGTGGTTGATCGATGAGGACACCTTACGACGTTACGTCGAGCGCCAGATCAACGAGGCGGTTCTTCATCTCTTCACCTGGCGGCAAGGGACCTTCTACTTCGAGGTGGGAAGACGTCCGGATCGCGAGCAAATCCTCGTCTCGATCAACCCGGAGTCGCTCGTGCTCGAGGGAGCGAAGCGAATCGATGAGTGGAATCTGATCGAGAAGAAGATCCCGTCCCTCGAACTCGTGTTCGCCCTCGACCCCGACCGATCGGGTTCGATCTCGACCCTGGACCTGACGCCCGAGCAGGAGAGGATCTTGCCCTACTTGGACGGGAGACACAGCGCCTGGGAGATCATCGATCGTACCGCCCTGAGCGAATTCGATGTCGGGAAAGCGCTGTACGGCTTGCTCTCCGCTGGCCTGATCCGACGTGTCGGGCGGCGTGAGCGCGAGTCGCAGATGTCCGAACTGAAGGGGCGCGTCGAGGAACATCGGACTCTGGGCGTCGCCTTCTACCGAACCGCGATGTTCGATGAGGCGGTTCGCGAACTGAGACAAGCACTCGAATTGTCACCCCACGCGCTCGATGCCGAATTCTATCTCGGCCTCGTCGCCCTACGTCAGGGTCGCATCGGAGCAGCGGAACGCCAATTCCGAGAGGTCCTTGAACGCGGCGGCAGGCAGGCAGCCGTATACAACAACCTCGCCTTGGTGCTCGACCGGCTCGGCAAGACCACAGAGGCCGTGGCGGTTCTCGGCGATGCCATGAACGAGGGCGGAGGCCACGCCAAGCTCTATCTGACACGGGCCGCGCTGCAGTTGAAGCTCAGGGATCCCGCCGGAGCGAAAAGCACGCTCGAGGAATACGCCGATGTGGCTCTGTACGATCTGACTCCGCTGTATTACTCGGTCCGTTCGCTGGCCGAGGCCATGCTCGGCGACCTCGAAACCGCGGCGCGAATCGTTGAGGAAGGGATCAGGCGATTCCCAACCTGCGCGCCGCTGGCGAACAACGCTGGTGTGATCATGGAACGCAAGGGTGACCTCACCCGGGCACGAGAGTTGTACATACAGGCCTTGCGCCACGACTCGGAGATCGCCCAGGCAGCCAAGAACCTCGGCGATCTCCTATACCGCGACGGGCGCTACGACGAGGCGGCGGCCGCCTACGAGCGGACTCTCCGAGTGGATCCCGAACTCGGCGACGATGTCTACGCTAGGCTTGGAAACGTCTACTACAGAAGGAAAGACCGCAAGAAGGCGATCGACATGTGGGCGCGTGCGTTGCGGCTCAACCCCGCCAACGAGGTCGTGCGCACGAATCTGGAGTTCTTGCGGGGCCCGGCGCGTGACGGATGAGGAATCCGCCTACGGGGCCTTGTTCGAGAGACTCGAACGCGAACGTGGGTTCCGCGGCAACCTCTACCGGCAGAAATGCCTGCGACGACGCGTGGCCGTGCGGATGAGAGCGCGGGGCGCCACGGATGTCGGACACTACACTGCGCTACTCGACGCCGATCCCGCCGAGTATGACCATCTTCTACGCACGCTGACCATCAACGTCAGCAAGTTCTTCCGTAACCCCGAGACCTGGCAGGTCATCAGTCGCCAGGTACTGCCTGATCTGTTGAGCCGGCCTTCCTTGATGTTGTGGAGCGCCGGAACGGCGACCGGCGAAGAGGCCTACACCCTTGCGATGATGGTGACCGAGCGGCTGGGCGAAACGCAACTGTCGCAGCGGCGGAAAGTCCGCATCGTCGGAACCGACATCGATGGGCCCAGTCTCGAGGTCGCCCGTCGCGGTGTGTATCCCGACCTCGCGCTAGCCGAGCTCCCCGCGAACACTCGCGCTCGCTGGTTCGAGCCGCACCAGGGTTGGAGACTGAAGGCGGCACTCCGCTCGCGCGTCGAGTTCGAACGGCACGACGTCCTCGTCGGTCGGCCGGATTTCGATGCCGATCTCATTGTTTGTCGCAATCTCCTCATCTACCTCGACCGACCCGCTCAAGACAGGGTCGTCGACACGTTCGTACAGGTGCTGAAGCCGGCCAGCTATCTCGTCCTTGGTCGTGCTGAGACCTTGGCAGCCGACGCCCGACGGCTGTTTCGCACCATCGACGCGCGCGAGAGGGTGTACCAGAAGATTGGCTGAATTCGTACAGGCGGGTGAGCGCCGTATCGGGAAGGGGAAGACGGTTCTCTCCGTTCTCGGGCTCGGATCGTGTATCGTCGTCGTTCTCTATGACGGTGAAGCACGGATTGGCGGCGTGGCCCACATCCTGCTGCCCGACCCGACTCATTCGCAGCATCGACAAGTCCCCTGGCGATTCGCCACGACGGCCGTCCCCGCTTTGCTCGCCGAGCTGGAAATGGCTGGAGCGGACCGGCGCCGGATGACTGCCCGGATCGTCGGCGGCGCCGGTATGCTGCGCGAGCTGGCGCCGCCTGATGGGATCCGCATAGGCGAGCGCAACGTTGCGGCAGCGCGCTCCGCTCTCGCCCGGCACGGGATCGAAATCGTTGCCGAGGACGTCGGTGGGGATAACGGCCGCTCGCTTCACTTCCACCTCGAGGATGGGCGCGTGCGTGTCGCCCGGCACGGGAAGAGCCATGTCGAACTGTGATCAGTTCGAAGATGTCACGACGGTGCTGGTCGTGGACGACAGTCTCTTCATGCGACGCCTGATCTCCGACGCGATTGACCGAGTGCCCGGCTTTCGGGTGATCGGTACGGCTACCGATGGGGAGGCGGCGCTCCGCTGCATTGCTGAACTGGACCCGGACGTGGTGACCCTGGACATCGAGATGCCCAGGCTGGATGGTTTCGGGGTGCTGGAGGCCGTGATGGGGCGCGATCCGAGGGCCATCGTTGTCGTTTCCGCCCACACCCAACGCGGCTCGGCTGCCGCTGTGCGGGCTTTGGCGCTCGGGGCTGTCGATGTCGTGTCGAAGCCCTCGGGTCCCGTTTCTCTCGATCTCAGGGAGGTGACCGGCGAGCTACAGCGGGCGCTCGAGGCGGCGCGGGAGGTCCGTGTCGACGCCCTGACGCCACGCGCGACGCGGACGGTGCCTCTGGTCAAACGGACCGGTCACCCGGACGCCATAGTGGCGATCGCGGCGTCGACAGGAGGACCACGCGCTCTATCGTTTGTCCTGGGTGCTTTGCCGGCCAAACTCGGCGCCGCTGTCCTCGTCGTACAACACATGCCCCCCGGTTTCACTGCCGCATTGGCGAAGCGACTGGATACCCTGTCTCCCCTCCCGGTAGCCGAAGCCATCGACGGCGCGCCGATCGTTCCGGACCGGATCTGGCTCGCTCCCGGCGATTTCCACATGCGAGTACGGCGTATCGGCACCGAGCTCAGGATAGCTCTCGACCAGGGCCAACCGATCTGGGGTAGCAGACCGGCGGCGGATGCCCTGTTCGCGTCGATCGCCAAGCTCTGCGGCGAAACCAGCATCGGTGTGGTCCTAACGGGGATGGGGCGGGACGGAGCGGTGGGACTCGCGGCGATCCGGACGGCGGGCGGACTAGCGCTGGCGCAGGATCGTGCGACCAGCATCGTCTACGGCATGCCGGCCAGGGCAGTCGAGGAAGGGGCGGTGGACGCGGTATTGCCTCTTGAGCAGATTCCCTCACGGATCGTTGAGTGGTTGAACTCGCTGGCCGCTGTCGAAGCGGGCGGCTGGAGATGAGTGGTTTCTGTCACACCCGGGTCGTGGGCATCACGCGAGAAAGCAACGACGTCACCAAGCACACAGGTCCCGGCTTGACGACTCTGGGCCTGGGCGCCCTGTTACTCTTTACCGGTACCGTCGGCCTCTCGAGACCCCAGCATGAGACGCGCGCCGGTCCCCTGACTTTCGTGAATTGGCCGGGGCAGGACCGAGCCGCTGCGGCGCTCGCTCGTTCCGTTCAGCCCCTGCCACCCATGCCGGGGCTCCCCCCGGACATTCTCGCGCGCGGCGTGATCACCGTGTTCCTGGCGCCCGATCGCGCCGTTTTCGACTCGCTCGCGCCGGGAGTGCCGGATTGGAGCGGTGGGATCACTTTCCCTGAAGGTGACCGGATAATCCTGCCGACATTCGCGCCGCGCGCGGGTGGGCTGCCGCTGCCGGTCGTGCTGCGTCACGAGTTGGCGCACATCGCCTTGACGCGATACTTGGGCTCGGGAGTCCCGCGCTGGTTCCACGAGGGGTACGCCCAACTTGCCTCTGGAAGTTGGGGAGCGAAGAACGCTTGGACCCTACGCTTGCACATTCTCGTGGGTCGTAGCCCATCGCTCGAATCACTCAGCCTCGACTTCCGCGGTGGCCGCGTAAAGGCGGATCAGGCTTACATGCTGGCCTATACGGCCGTGGAGTACCTGCAGAGGCTGGGCGGGTCAAGAGGCTTCGCGCGCCTTCTGGAAGCTTGGAAGGAGGCGGGTGACCTCGACCTCGCTTTGCGGCGCACCTACGGCCTGACGCTGGGACAGTTCGAGCGCATGTGGCGACGTGACGTCGCCCGGCGGTTCGGCTGGCTGCTGGTGGTGACTCAGACCGCTGTCTACTGGACCGCGCTGACGATCCTTTTGCTGGTTATGGGGTATTGGAAGAAGCGGCGGGACAGACGTAAGCTCGCCGCGTTGGAGGCGGCATCGCTCGAGGCGAGCCCTGCGGGGGAGGCGGAGGAAGGAACCGGTGAGGCAGGCTACGTGGACGCGCTGATTGACGAAGAGGGGCGAAACGAATAGCTTGTAGCGGTTCAGGCCACGAGGAATCCCCGTAAGATATGTAGCGGGCCGCAAGCGGCCCGCGGGCACATTGAGGCAGAGGAGTAACGAGGCGCGTGGATGGCTAGTACCGCGACGAGTGAGCCCCGAGCCTTACAGTTCACACGGCTGAACTGGTTGCTGCTGTTGGCTGCGGCTGTGGGTATCGTTTGCGGCTACGCAGCTCTCGCGAGCACCTCGCCATTTCTGTCGACGGTCGTCGCGCCGATCCTACTGGTCACAGCCTACGCCGTCCTGATACCGCTGGGTATCATCCTCTGAGCGGGCGGTTGACGCGAAACAGACCGTGGGGTAGAGTGGGCTGTTCGAGGTGCGGGCGCGTAGCTCAGCTGGCGAGAGCGCTGCCCTTACAAGGCAGAGGCCCCTGGTTCGAGTCCAGGCGCGCCCACTCGGGCGGGTTTCTGTGAGCGAGGACCGGCGACGCGAAATGGTCGGCATCCAAATTGCAGTGGACAGTGACCGGCATCGGTCTTCTGAAATCGAATTTGGCGCGGGCTAGGGCTCGCTTACTGCAACACAAAGCGTGAGAGATGGCCATGAAGTCTGGCAGCATTGTTTCTGTGGGGACGGGAGCAGGGGCGCTGATCGGCGCGACTCTGATGCTATTTCTGTCCCTTCCAGTGGCGCTCGAATCGCGTGCGGCCACATTCGACCTGCAGGAGCCGGGCGGACGGTTCCGCGTCCTCGTTGTGCCGCTGGCGTGCCGGGACCTCGACAAGAAGTTCGGCGAGAAGGTCGCGGAGGAATTGCGCAACAATCTCGAGGACTTCAGCACGCACGCCCCCATCCCCGAGAACGAGTACAAGCGTGCCCTGAAACGTTACGAAGTCAAGCAAGAAGAACTCAATCCGATCAAGGCGCGCCAGCTCGCGAACTTGATGGGTGCTCAGGTCGTCTATTACGGAACTTGCGTGCCCTCCGGCACGTCGTACCTGGTGGATGCCGGGTTCATTGACGTTTCCACCGGGGACGAAGTGGACGCGCCCGAGATGTCGATCAGCGACAAAAGCGATGAAAGTGTCGACCGCGTTGCCCAGGCTTCGATTGAGGCCTTCGAGAAACAGGTTCGCTTCGTCAGAGCCAGACAGTTCTGCGCTGACTACGTCAATAGCCAGCAGCCCGATAACGCGCTGCGAAATTGCAACGAGGCGCTCGAGATCAATTCCACGAGCATCCCGGCTCTCTTCAACAAGGGTTTGGCGTTCCGCCAGTTGTACGAGAACGAGGAGAGCGGCGGCACGAATGGCTGGGCGGACTCGGCCGTTTACTATTTCGAGCGGGTGCTGGAGCAAGATCCGGGTCGCCGTGAGGCAATCCAGAACGTTGCCTATATCTACTCCCAGATCGGCGAAGTCGAAAAGGCGAGCGAGCGTTATCGGCAGTTCCTGGAGCTCGACCCGGCCAACGTGCCCGTGCGCTTGAAGGTTGCTTACGACATGGCTCAGGCAGGTTTGATGGTCGAAGCGATCGACATAATCAAGGAAGGGCTCCAATACTCCGAGGAGAACGTGGATCTGCTGCAGTCGCTGGGGGACTACGCGCTGCGCTACTCCGACGTGGACTCCACCTACGTGGATACCGCCCTCGAGGCCTACGAACAGGTCCTCGCGATCAAGGGTGAGGAGACTGACCAGGCGATCATCGAGAACGCTCTGGCCGCCTATACGCGGGCCAACCGATCGCAAGAGGCCATCGCCTTCGCCGAGCGCGCCCTCGAGTCGTTTTCCGATAGCCCGAGGCTGTGGTCGTTATACGCCGACGCGCTGGGTCGCGACGGCCGTTTCGCCGATGCCAGCGCGGCGATGGACCGGGTCATCGAGCTCGACCCCTCCTACCCGAACGCGTACCTGAAGCGTGGGCAGTTCAAGCTCCAGGGTGGTCAGGATCAGGGCGCGATGGCCGACTTCAATCTCGCCATCCAGTCCGGCAGCTCGACGGCGGGGGACGTCTACCGGCTGTTCTACAGCACGGCCCACGTAGCGCGAAATGACCATGATTACGCCGAGGCGGTCGGATACTTCGAGCGTGCGGCCGAGTTCGCACCGGCGGATCAGAAGCAGGACCTCGAGTTCTGGTGGGCGTACACGTACTACCAGCTAGGCGAGGCGCTGGCCAAGCCCGAGGATGCCAGCCTGAATCAGCTCCAGCGGGCGCAGCAGGACTTCCAGGCGGCGCTCAGCCACTTCAATCGGGCCGGTAGCGTGCGGCGCGAGATTCCACAGCTCAAGGATGCCACCGACAGGTGGCTGCTGAACGTCGATGCACGAATCCGGCAGATCCAGCGTAGTCAGTAATCGCTAGACGAGACCAAGACACTGCAAAGAAAAGCCCGGGCGCTGCCCGGGCTTTCTTGCTTGAAGGCCGCGAATCCCCTGGCAGACCCGGTGTGTGGGAGTGAGAGGGAAGAAGTACTTGACGAAGTGGGGTAGGTGCACTAGTATGGGTGCGGAGTGGGGAGAAGTGGGGGGAAGTGTCCCGCCTCTCCTTCGATGCGCCCGATCCCGCCAACGGGTCTAAGTAATACTTGCCGGGGGAGGTTACTTGACCGGCTTCTTGGGGAGCTATCTCCACCAGCTGGACGAGAAGGGCCGAATTGCGTTGCCGGCGGCCTACCGCCGCAACGCCGGCGAAGAGGGATTCGTGCTGATCCACGCGCTCAACCCGGCCCTCTTCCTTTACCCGGCTCCGACCTGGTCGGAGGTGGAGGAACGGCTGAGCGAGCTGATGCGGCGGCAACCCGAGGCGCGAAACTCGATACTCAACCTGACGGCTAATGCGGTAGAGGTGGTGCCCGACAAGCAAGGTCGCATTCTCATACCCGAGCGCCTTCAACGCGCGGTGCAACTGAGCGGTGAGGCCTTGATCGTCGGGGTGCTCGACAAGATCGAGATCTGGAACCCCGAGGTGTTCGAGGGAGCCACCAGGGAGGCAAAACCTGGATTCGAGCAGTTCGTTCGTCAGATATTCGTGTAGACTGTGAACTCGGCGAGGACGGTCGAGGTGACGTGATGGGCGGATCGAGGGGGAAAGACAGTGCCCGGGTCGCGAGGGCAGCGGCCGTCACTCGCCGATTTGATCGATCGGGACGGTGGACAGGTGGCAGGGGGAGGGCTGTGTGGGACCTAGGGGTAGGGCAAGGCCGTCTGTCCACCGTCTCGTTTATTGGTGATGATCCCATTCCCGGGGCGGCGCGGAGCGCCACCGGGAACGCAACGCAGATCGGTTTGGGCTCGTTGAGTACCAGCTCCTTTCATCAGCCGGTGATGCTTTCCGAGGTGCTCAGTTTCCTCGGGGCGGAGCGCGGCGGTCTTTATTTGGATGGGACCGTCGGGGGAGCGGGGCACGCCCGGGCGATTCTTGATTCTGCTCCGCAGGCGAGCCTGCTGGCGCTGGACCGAGATCCCGATGCTCTGGAACGAGCGCGGAACGAGCTCTCGGCATACGGCGAGCGGGTCATCTTGCGGCGCGGCGATTATGCAGATGCGGGTTCGATATTCGATCTGGGGGAGGGCGCATTGGCTGGAGTACTGTTGGACCTGGGGGTGTCCTCCCACCAGATCGATTCTAATGCGCGTGGATTCTCGTTCCGCTCTGACGTACCCCTCGACATGCGCATGTCGAGGACGGGTGTAACGGCAGAGGAGTTGCTCGCAACGCTGCCGGTCGAAGAGCTGGCCGAGATATTCCGCGCCTATGGAGAAGAGAAACGAGCACGCCGCCTGGCGGCCGCGATTGTCGAGCGCCGAAGCAGCTCGAGACTTCAGACGAGCGACGATCTTGTGAGAGTGATTGAAGCGGTGTGGGGAAGGCCGCCGGCGGCATCTGATTTGGCCAGAATCTTTCAGGCACTGAGGATAGCGGTCAACGGGGAACTGGACTCGTTGCGGCGTGCCCTTCCGATCCTGCGCGATCTACTCATGCCCGGTGGCCGCATGATCGTCATCGCCTACCATTCGCTCGAGGACCGGGTGGTGAAGAGGAGCTTTCGCGATTGGAGTCGCGATTGCGTTTGTCCACCCGAGATACCCGTCTGCCGTTGTCGTGGCAAGCCGCTGGGACGCGAGTTGACCCGCGGCCCGGTTAGGCCAGCGCCGGACGAAATCGCAGCTAACCCGCGCTCGCGCAGTGGGCTTCTGCGGGCCTGGGAGCGCGGCGGATGAGGTTGAGGGGCATTCTCGTCGCCTTCGCCGCCATTCTCCTATTGGCCGGTATGTTCGTCGCTGTTCACCGAGGCGCGCGCGGTCGCGGTATCGCCGAAAACGTCAGCCAGGTCAGCGATCGACTCGAAGCCGCCGACGTCCGACACAACGAGCTCCGTCAGGAGATCGAGTACCTGCGCAGCCGCGACCGGGTGGTCGATTCCGCCAAACGGTTGGGCATGCACCTGCCGAGCGAGGAGGAGCTGGTGATCCTCGACCTGCGCGGCGGCGCTGCCGAGCGGACGGAGGAGGCGCTGTGAGGTCGGGGGCGCGCCAGGCGAGACGCCGTCAGCTACGTCACGGTTTGCTGCTCGCTTCGTTGCTTCTCGCTGTGATCGCGGTGCTGGGCCGGACTTTCCAGTTGCAGGTGCTCGATGGGGGGAACTGGCGAGCCCGTGCCCTGGCCCAACACGAAGCGCGGGTGCCGCTCCCCGCACCGCGCGGCACGGTATTCGATCGCGAAGGTCGCGAGCTCGTCGTCAGCCGGACAACGTACCGGGTCTCCGTGGCACCGCTCGAGTTGCCGGATCGCCAGGCCGCCGCCCAAGTGCTTCAGAACGTCCTCGGATTGGGGAGTAAGACGGCGCGTCGGGTCACCGAGCGAGAACGGCGCTGGATCCGCTTCCCCGGAACATATTCGGCGGTACAGAAGGAGCAGCTCGAGGCTCGAATCGGCGCAGGCCTGTACCTCGAGCCGGTCGTGAAGCGCTTCTACCCGCTCGGCGGACTCGGGGCCGAGATCCTTGGTAGGGTGGACGGCAACGGTCGCGGTCAAAGCGGGCTCGAGCTGGCTTTCGACTCGCTCCTCGCCGGTCAGCCTGGATACGGCATCCAACGCCGGGACGCGACCGGCGGATCGGCTGACTGGCTGTTGACGCCGCTGGTCGAGCCAACGCCCGGCGGCGACCTGCACCTCACGATCGACGCCGAGTTGCAGGCGCTGGCCGAATCGATTCTCGACGACGCTGTGGAGGAGTCGGGGGCCGCTGGCGGCGATCTGCTCATCTTGGACCCCGAGACGGGTGAGTTGTTGGCCGCCGCCAGTCAGCGGCGAGCCTGGCGGGGATTGCCCAGCCACCTGACCGCAGCGACTGAACCGTACGAAGCCGGCTCGACGCTCAAGCCGTTCACTCTCTCGGCATTGCTGGCCGAGAGCCTGGCCACGCTCTCGGACAGTGTCGACACGGGCAAGGGCATCTATCGGACTGCCGGTCGGACGATCCACGACGATACTCCGCACGGTTGGCTGACCCTCGAACGGATACTCGCCGTCTCGAGCAACGTTGGCATGGCGAAGTTCGCTGAACGCCTGCCGAGAGGCGTGCAATTCAGCTATCTGCGGAGTTTCGGCTTCGGGACGCCCACGGGGATCACCTATCCCTCCGAGTCGCCTGGCCTGCTCCGGCGGCCGTCACAGTGGTCGGCCCAGAGCAGCGCTTCGTTGGCTATCGGCTATGAAGTGGCGGTGACACCCCTTCAACTGTTGATGGCCTATGGGGTTCTCGCGAACGACGGGGTGTTGATGCGCCCACGACTGGTTCGTGAGGCACGCGGTCACGATGGCACGGTCCGTTGGAGTAGCGCGCCGGAAGCCATTCGTCGCGTCGTTCCCGAGCAGGTCGCCGCGCGCGTGCGGAAGGTGCTGGCACATGCCGTGACTGAAGGCACCGGTCGCAGCGCTGGTGTGCGCGGTCTGAGCGTGGCCGGCAAGACCGGGACAGCCTGGCGGTTCGACCGTGAGTTGGGTTATGCCGGTGGCACATATACTTCGTCCTTCGTTGGGTTGGTCCCTTCCGACGATCCACAGCTCGTGATCCTCGTGAAGGTGGATGAGCCGAGTGGGCCGTACTACGGCGGTGCGACCGCCGCGCCGGTCATGAGGACCGCGGTACGTGCCGCTCTTGCGGGAAGCTACTGGTCGGCGCCGCCGCTGATGGGGGAGCCGGATATTCCGGACAAACAGGCGGGAGTACCAGCGGGTCGGGCGCCGGCCGGTGGTCCTTTTGTGTTCGCACTCGACGCTCCGTTGAGAAAGACGTACGAGCAGGGTGCTGCTGGAGCGGCGGCCGTGGCAGCCATCCCGGATGTCAGAGGTGTGTCGCTGCGGGCAGCCGCCAGTCGACTGCACGCCGTGGGTTGGCGCGTTGTGGTGCGGGGAGGTGGTCGTGTCGTATCGACGCAGCCGTCGGTTGGAACCCCGTTACGGCGGGGCGAGCGGGTGGTTCTCGTTGGGAGTAACCGGAGCCCTCCGAAAATCCGGCGGAAGGGAACAGGCGCGGGGTGATACGGATCGTCGATGTCCTAACGCGTCTCGAGTCCCACGGCCTTCTGGCTCAACCTGTCCCCCGGACCGAACTAGCGGTTTCGGGGGTCAGCGATGATTCGCGGCAGGTCCGGCCTGGCGACCTCTACTGTGCTATTCGCGGCTACGTTCATGACGGCCATCGATTTCTGAAGCACGCTGCGGAGGCAGGAGCGACGGCGGCGCTGGTGGAAGCTCCGGACGCCGGTCTCGACCTACCTCAGTTTCAAGTCGCCGACTCCCGCCGCGCCGCAGCAGTTGCGGCGCAAGTCGTTCTCGGTGATCCGGCGGCAGGCCTGCGTCTGATCGGTGTGACGGGCACCAATGGCAAAACGACGACCGTTCACATCGCGCGCCACGTTCTGTCGACCTCTGGCGCCTGTGGCTCGTTGGGAACGTTGGGGAGCGTGACGGCGTCCGGACAGCGAATCGCATCGGATCTGACGACCCCGGGGCCGATCGAGTTCGCTCAGCGGCTGGCGCAGTTGAGGGATGACGGTGTCGAGTGCGTGGTCGCGGAGGTGTCATCGCATGCCCTGGCCCAGTCTCGCGTGGACGGTGTGGTGTTCGACTTCGGGGTGTTCACCAATCTCAGCCGTGACCACCTCGACTACCACTCCGGCTTCGACGAGTATCGCGCCACGAAGTTGCGGCTCGTGAATCTGGTACGTGCAGATGGAGTTCTGGTCGTGAACGCCGACGAACCGGCCTGGTCGGGTCTGGGCGAGGGGAGACGAGTGGTGCGCTTCGGTATCGAAGACGCAGCCGACTACAGGGCTCGTGACGTGGTACTGTCGGCCGCGGCTTCGAGTTGGACCCTGGAGACTCCGCACGGTACGAGGGAGGTTGGGCTGCCCCTGTTGGGCGAATTCAACGTGTCGAACGCGCTGGCCGCCGCGGCGGTCGCCGGCGAGTCGGGACTGGATCTGGACGCGATCGTGGCGGCTCTGGCCTCGGTTCCCGCAGTCCCCGGCCGGCTGGAAGTGTTATCGCGCGAGCCGTTCGTCCTGCGCGACTACGCGCACACACCCGACGCTCTGCGTCGGACTCTGTCAGCCCTGCGTCCGCTGGTGAAGGACAGGCTGATCTGCCTGTTCGGCTGCGGCGGAGATCGTGATCGGGGGAAACGGCCGATGATGGGGCGGGTCGCCGCCGAACTCGCCGACTACATCATCGTGACCTCGGACAATCCGCGGACCGAGCCGCCGGAGGCGATCATTGCGGAGATCTTGCCGGGTTTGCAGGGAGCGACGTTCGAGCGAGTGGATAACCGGCGCGCCGCGATCGTCCGCGCTCTCGAGCTGGCCGAGCCGGGCGATGCCGTCTTGCTGGCTGGCAAGGGTCATGAGGATTATCAGGTGATCGGGACCGAGAAGCGGCCTTTCGACGAAGCCGTGGTCGTGCGGGAGATCCTCTCTTCGTCAGTGAGGGGATCGCGATGACCCGGTTCACCTGGACCAGCCAACGCATCCGAGATGCTCTCTCGCTGGGTCGAGGCAGAACGCCCGACCGGCGTTACACGGGCGTTTCCACGGACTCACGGACGGTTCAGGCGGGCGACCTCTTCGTGGCATTGCGGGGTGATCGGTTCGACGGCACCGAGTTCGTCGCGGCGGCGGCGGCGGCGGGAGCGACGGGGGCGGTGGTCCAGAGCCAGCCACCTGACATCGAAGGTCGTATCGAGATCTTCTTGGTCGACGATACACTGAAGGCGTTGGGCCGTTTGGCCTCGGCGAGACGCCAGGTGCTGGATCCGGCGGTCGTCGCTATCACCGGCACCACCGGCAAGACCACGACGCGTGAGTTTGCCGCCGCCGCGTTAGGTGAGGGTGGCTACGCGAGTCCCGGCAACTTCAACAACCTGGTGGGTCTCCCGCTGTCGATTCTCGCGGCGCCTGAAGAAGCGGGGGTCTGGGTACTGGAGGTCGCGTCCAACAGTCCGGGCGAGATCGAGCGGCTCGCCGCCATAGCCGAACCCGATTGCGCGGTGATCACCTCGGTCAGCGAAGGTCACCTGGAAGGTCTGGGCGACTACCAGGGCGTAATGAAGGAGAAGCTGGGCTTGCTGTCGGGACTGAGGGCCGGCGGATCTGCGCTCGTCGCCGACGAACCGGAAGATCTGGCTCGCGAGGCACGCCAGCGCTGCGCCGACGTCCGTACGGTCGGGCTCGGCACCGGCGCAGACGAGCGTCCCGCCGAGTGGTCGGCGTCGGAGCAGGGGATCAGGTGGCGATGGAGAGGCACCGAATTTCAGCTTCAGGGCTTCGGCACGCACCTCATCCGGGACGCGCTGTTCGCCTTGGCCGTCGGCGGGCTGTTCGGCCGGAAGCCGGAAGACATGGCGACGAGGCTGTCGGTCGCGAAACTGCCGCCGATGCGTGGCGAGGTGCGGCGCATCGGCGATCTCCTGTTGCTGGTCGATTGTTACAACGCCAACCCGGCTTCCTTTCGAGCGGCGATCGAGTCCTTACGACTGCTGGCGGGTACGCGGCGACGAGCGGTGCTGGCCGGGACGATGCTGGAACTGGGTGTTCGCTCCGCGGTGCTGCATGCGGAGATCGCCGACGAGATGATGCGCGCTGGCATAGAAGTCATCGCTCTCACGGGTGGTTTCGCTGCTGCCTACGAGCATGCGACGGCGCGTCCGTCGGGCGAGCTGATCGTGGCGGATGAGCTGGATCCCGCGTACCGGCAGCTTGCGGAGCGGCTGCGGGGGAATGAAGCCGTGCTTCTCAAGGCGTCGAGGGGCATGAAGTTCGAGCGAGCGATCCCGCTGTTCGAGCGCGACTTCGGGGTCGCGACGGCGAGCGGGTCCAACGGACTCGTAGCAAACGGGGGCTGAGTTGCTGTACGAATTCCTGTTTCCACTGGCTGACAGGCATATCGTATTCAACCTGTTCCAGTACATCACATTTCGATCCGGAATGGCGATGGTGACGGCTCTGTTGATCGCCTTCGTCTCCGGTCCGCCGATCCTCGCCTGGCTGCGAGGGAGGGGGGTCGGCCAGGTCATCCGGCTGGACGGCCCGCACGCGCATTTGTCGAAGGCGGGCACTCCGACAATGGGAGGGTTGATAATACTGGCTTCGGTGCTCATACCGACTCTGCTGTGGGCGCGTCTGGACGATGCCTATGTCCT
>JASFLD010000015.1:0-16947 GCA_050118275.1 Gemmatimonadales bacterium | reverse complement strand
CACCCAAGGCCGCAATCACCGGCATGATCGCGGCGAGGATGACGATTTCCTCTACGGTGTCGCGGTAGAAGTAGATTACCGCGGCGGCCACCGAGGTAGTGAGCAAGGCGAGCGCCAACCATGGCAGACGGTTCTTGATCGCTTCCTGCACACCGCCGTGCAGGTATTCCTCACCGGAGGCGCCAGAGAAGCGCAGGATGTCCTCAGTGGTCTCCGCCTCGACGATGTCCATCACATCGTCGAAGGTGATACGCCCGACCAGCCGATCGAGGGCGTCGAGCACCGGAACGGACACCAGGTTGTACCGGGATATCACTCGGGCGACTTCTTCCTGGTCCATTGTCACCGGGACGGAAGCCAGGGGTGGTTCGGTAATGTCGCGGATTGGCTTGTCAGGCAGGGAGACGATCAGATCCTGGAAAGCGACGGTTCCCCGCAGGCGCCCCAACTCGTCCACCACGAAGACGCTGTAGAAGTCCTCACCCTCGGCCACCTGGCGGCGGATCTCCTCGATGGCTTCCCTGACGGAGGCGTTCTCGGCCACGGCGACGAACTCGGTGGTCATGACACCGCCGGCCGACTCCTCGTCGTAGGCCAGCAGATCTCTCAGTTCCTCCGCCTGATCCCGTGGCAATTGGGCCAGAACTTCCCGTTGCTTCTCCAACGTGAGGTCGCCGATGATGTCGGCGGCGTCGTCGTAGGACAGCTCACGGACCAGCTCGGCGACACGCTCGGGGTCAGCGACCAGCAACTCCTCCGGGTGCTCCTCTTCCTCCATTTCGGCGAGCGTCTCTGACGCGACCTCGTCGGGTAGCACTCGAAGGACGGACCCACGCTCCTCCTCTTCGAGCAACTCGATCAGGTCTGCCAGGTCGCTCGGGTGGAACCCCTCCAAGTAGGTTCGCAGCCGCTTGTTCTTTCCCTCGTCGAGCAGCTGGCGAACCCGCTCCAAGTTCGATCTGTGAGTCAGTTCTTCGCTCGCCTCACTGACCATCGTTCGCCTCGATGTCGATCTGTACCGGTGGACCTACCAGCTCGGGCGTAACGGCACCGCCGGAAATCACGAGTTTGAAACCTTCTTCGACGCTCATTTTCAATCGCTGGATGTCCGATCGTGGAACGAACGCCAGATAGCCCGATGTCGGGTTCGGGGTCGTCGGGATGAACACCGCCACCGTGTCTCCACCGGTCAGTCCGCCGATCTCCCCGGTACCCTCGGCGGTCAAGAATCCCACGACCCAGCAACCCGGCCTCGGGTACTCGACGAGCACGCACCCTTTGAAGAAACGCTTCTTCTCACCGACGATCTGTTCGGTGAGCTGACTGGCCGCGCCGTAGATGCTCCGGGTGAGCGGGAACCGCATGAGTAGTCCGCGGCCCACGTTGATCAACTGGTGGCCGATGGTCTGCTGCGCCACCCAGCCCACGCCGATGACCAGCAGCAGCAAGGCGAGGAGTCCGAGACCGGGGACACGCAACCCCACCGCCGTGAAGATACGGCCCAGTATTTGATCGAGCCGCGCGAAGATCCACCAGAGCACGAAGACGGTCACGCCGACGGGTGCGATGACGACGATCCCCGTGAGCAGATAGCGCCGGAGGCGCAGCAGCAGAGCTTTGTTCAGTTCCATATCGTTTCGCCGATCTAACTCTAGCGATAGCCGAAACGCGAGTCCACCGTCACGTTAAGGACTCGCGAGACGGCTGGTTGACGCTACGAAGAGATATCAGATGACCGCCGCGAGAATGGCTTCTTGCCGGCGGAACATTTCGCTCTCGAGTCGTTCCTCACCCTCGGGGTGATCGTGCCCGGCGACGTGAAGGATTCCGTGGATCACGAGGCGCAGAAGCTCCTCGCGCAGTTCGACTCCCCACTCTTGAGCCGAACGCGCCGCCACCTCAGGGCAAATATATACATCGCCCAACGGCTGGCCCGGCTCGGCGAGATTGAAGGCGATGACATCGGTTGAACCGCTGCGCTCGAGATGTGTCTCGTTCAACACCGCGATGGCCGCCGCATCGACGAAGGTGATCGAGATCTCACCGCTCGTCATCCCCTCAGCCTGCGCTACCGCTCTGACGGCTCGAACGACGTCCTCTTCCGAGATCGGGCCTGCGCTCTGGACGCGATTGACGTAGATCTCGGGCTCACGACCCGTCACGGCGACGCTTCCCTGCTCGGTTCCGGTTCCGACTCGGTCTCGGTTTGGGTGGGATAATCGATGCGGCTGTGATACATGCCGGTGAGCACCTTGACGAACTGTTCCTTGATCCGCGTCAGCTCGCGCAGAGTGAGTGGCGTGTCATCGAGCTGGCTATCATCTATCTTTCCCTTCACGATCCGGTCGACCAATTCGGTGATGCTGGCGTGAGTCGGATCCTGCAGCGTCCGAGCTGCCGATTCCACTGAGTCCGCCAGCAGCGCGATGGCCGTCTCCTTGCTCTGGGGTTTCGGTCCCGGATAGCGGAAATCTCTCGGATTATGTTCGCCCTCGGGGTCGAGCTCCTTCGCCCGATCCCAAAAGAAACTGATCCGAGCGTCGCCGTGGTGCTCGTTGATGAAGGCGGCTACAGAGTCGGGTATTCCGGAATCTTCGGCCAACTTCCGCCCGATCTCGACATGCTCCCGCACGATGTTCGCGCTGGTGGTGGGTTTCAGCTTGTCGTGCGGATTCCGACCCCGAGGCTGGTTCTCGACAAAGTACTGCGGTTTCTCGACCTTGCCCACGTCGTGGTAATACACGCCTACACGCACCAGGAGACTATTGGCATCGATCGCGCGAGCGGCAGCCTCCGCGAGGTTTGCCACGTTGATCGAATGTGCGTAGGTGCCCGGCGCTTCGAGAGATAGCCGTCGCAACAACGGCCGATTGAGGTCGGCCAACTCCAGTAGGGTCTGGTCCGTGGTGATCTTGGTGAACGTCTCTGCCAGCGGCAGCACACCCCAGGCGAAGAGAGCGCAGCCAATGGCATCGACCGTACCCCAGAACGAGATGTATAGGATGTCGTCTATGTTGACTCTTCCCAGCAGCCCCAGGCTCGCGGCGGCCAGCACGTAAGCGCCGGCGATCGCCGTGGCAAACGTCCACATGTGCGCTCGCCGACGGACGACTCTACCACCCAGAGCCGCCGCCGTGCCGCCCATCAGAATCGGGAACAGCACCGCCACGCCGACCAGCGGCGGCCTAATGGCAACCAGTCCGACCAGCACGACGACAGTGATGAGAGCGATGAGTCCATCGTAGAGGCTCGCGAGGACGAGCGCTGCGAAGGCCACGGGAAGCAGATAGGCGGGTGCCTGGAACCAGGCGATCAAGGCTCCGGCGCCCGCCACAGCCAGGACGATTATCCAGATGAGCGCCGCCGACCGGTTGGATGCGTAGATTCGAGGGCGGAAATACCGCAACACGCCTGCGAAAGCGATCAGCAGCATCAGGTTATAAAGCATTCCGCCCAGCTTGGCCCGCACCGACCGCTTGGTGCCGGTCCCTGCCATCGCGTCCCGCAAAGCGTTCAGCTTCTCGATCTCGGTCGGACCAATTCGCTCGTGCGCTGCGACTATACGCTCGCCCTTCAGAACCTTGTACTTGACGGGATCGACCGCTTCCCGAGCCTCATTACGGAGCGCCTGCGTCGCTTCGTGGTTGAAAACGATCGTCGGATTCGTGAAGCGGATCAGGAGGTATTGATACAGCCGGTGCTCGCTCATCCCGAATTGAGCCGGGGCACGCGCCGCGGCTCGACTGAAGAACTGCTGAATCGTCTGCAGCGAATCCCGCTGCATGCGGCGGTCACCGTCCGTCTCCCGCAACACCACCACTGTGCTGGCGGCCTGCTCCAGATCGCTGGTCTGCACTGCCCCGGGACGCAAGAAACTCCGGTAGGCGCGTGTGATCGCGGCCAGCAGTTGTTGCCGCAGTTCAGGCCGCTCCAACAAGGTCACTCGGTTCTCCGAGACCGGTATCCGGTACTGCTCGAGGACCTCCCGTACCGCCTCGTAGCGGCGGCCGTCCTCCTGAACACCTTCGAGTCGCGTTGCGACAGCCTCGAAGAACGCTGTCGCCTCGTCGATCGATTGATCGGCGGCCTCCGGTCGGTGATCGAGGATGGGCGCGACGGAATTGGCGGCCGCCATGCGCTCCAGCCTCAGATCATCATCTGATTTCCTCACCTCGAAATCTCGAGGCGCGATCACCTCCTCATCAGCGACCTGATCCTCACGCCACAATGCCAGATCGGGTTCCGATTGAGCCGGGAAGGCCACGTCGATCAACACCGCCGCTGAAAGGAGGAGCAACAGTCTGTATCCATTCCCGACCAGCCCGCTACGCCGCTCGGGAAGTTGTTTCATCAGGCGGCGCAGTCGCCGTCCGTTCCTCTTGTTGCGCGTCTGTTCTGAAGCCATGGACGCCTACCGATGGTGCGAGTCGTTTGACCGCGAGTTGGCGTACGCGCGAATGATCTCCTTGACCAGCCGATGCCGCACTACGTCCGCCTCCGTCAGGTAGACGAAGGAGATGCCGTCTATGCCTTTGAGGATGCGCTCGACCTCGAGCAGGCCAGAATCCTCACGGCGTGGCAGATCGATCTGGGTCTTGTCGCCGGTGATCACCGCCTTCGAGTTCACACCCAAACGAGTCAAGAACATCTTCATCTGCGCGGTCGTCGTGTTCTGCGCCTCGTCCAGTATGACGAAAGCATCCGAGAGCGTGCGTCCTCGCATGTAGGCCAAGGGAGCGATCTCCAACGTCCGATTCTCCAACGCCCGGCGCAATTGATCGGTCGGCATCATATCGCCCAGCGCATCATATAGCGGCCTCAAATACGGATCCACCTTCTCTTCCACGCTCCCGGGCAGAAAGCCCAACTGCTCCCCTGCCTCGACCACCGGCCGCACCAACACGATCCGGCGCAGGCGCTTCTTGTTCAGCGTGTCCACGGCCATCGCAACGGCCAGATACGTCTTGCCCGTGCCCGCCGGCCCGATGCCGACGACTATCTCGGTGCGAGCGATCTCGTCGACATACTGCTTTTGTCCGCCGGACCGCGGCGTGATGATCTTGCGAGAACCCGGCAACACGATGCGGCTCTCCTCGATCGCACTCGGCTCCAGGCTCTCCGGCTGTGTCGAGACATCGGCAAAGCGCCGAATATCGGAGGGCGAAAATGGCGCCCCCATCCGCGCCAGATCGATCATGTGCTTCGCCAATGGAACACAGCGCTCGACCTCGCCCAGCGAGCCGGAGAGCACGAGTTGATCGTCTCTGATCACCACACGGCAACCGCAAACGCGAGCTAGCTCCTGAAGATTGGCGTCGTTCACACCGGCCAGTATCAGCTGATCAGCGCCCTCGACATCCAGACGGTGCTGGACGGGGGGCGCCGACCTGGATGTGCGCTCAGTCATTCTCCCGCTCGACTGTACGTAGACCGAGTTCCCTCAAATCATCCGGTGACACGGGAGCCGGAGCCCCCTCCATTAGTGCGCGCGCTGCCGTCGTCTTTGGAAAGGCGATCACGTCCCGCAGCGATCCGCCACCGGCCAGTTGCATGGCGATTCGATCGAGCCCGAGCGCGAATCCTCCGTGGGGAGGCGCCCCGTACTTGAAGGCCTCCAGCAGGAAACCGAACTTGCGCTGAGCCTCATCCCGCGCGATGCCCAGAACACTCAGTACGCGACGCTGAAGCTCCGGCTCGTTGATACGGATACTGCCGCTGCCAAACTCGCTGCCGTTGTATACCAGATCGTAGGCGCGCGAGCGCACAGCCAGCGGATCCGTTTCCAGCAGATCGATGTCTTCCGGCACCACCGAGGTGAACGGATGGTGACTGGGCACCGCTCCGCCAGTCTCCGGATCACGATGAAAGAGCGGGAACTCGGTGACCCAAAGAAAACTATCGGAATCCTCCACCGCCTCCATCGTCCGTCCGAGGTGGCGACGCAGCGTATCCAGAGGCGCATGACCCGTTTCAGGCGGGCCCGCCACAACCACGATCAGATCGCCGGGTCTCGCGTCGAGACGTTGCTTGATGTCAGCCAGTTCGGAATCGCTCAACTGCTTCCCGAAACCTCCCTGAGCATCCGATTCGGTCAACTTCGTCCACAGCACACCCGGCGCGCCCGCGTCCCGCGCGACGGTCTCGAGGCCATCGATCGTCTTGCGGCTGAGTCGCGCCCCGTCGGGAACCCGAAAACCACGGACTCGGCCACCGGCGGCCAGCGCTGAGCGGAATATGCGGAATTCGCTGCCCGTAACTGATGCACTGAGATCCACCAACTCCCACGGGATGCGCAGATCCGGCTTGTCCGTGCCGAAGCGCTCCATGGCGTCGCGGTAGCTCATACGCTGGAAGGGGCGTTCGACCGGACGGCCGGCGCATGCCTCCCAGACATCGGCCATCACGGCCTCACCCACAGCGAATATGTCATCCTCAGAGACGAACGACATCTCGAGGTCCAGTTGGGTGAACTCGGGTTGGCGATCGGCACGCAGGTCCTCGTCCCTCAGGCAGCGGGCGATCTGGAAATAGCGGTCGAAACCCGCCACCATGAGGATCTGCTTGTACAGCTGCGGCGATTGCGGTAGCGCGTAGAATTCTCCCTTGCTGATGCGGCTGGGCGTCAAGTAGTCCCGTGCTCCCTCCGGTGTCGGCCGCGTGAGGATCGGTGTCTCGACCTCGGTGAATTTCTGCCCGTCCAACGATTGGCGGATCGCCTGGCAGATCCGGTGCCGCAATCGAAGGTTACGCTGCAGATCCGGCCTGCGCAGATCGAGATAGCGATGGCGCAGACGCAGCTCTTCCGAGGCAAGTTCCTCGTCCTCTCCGTAGGCCACCGGTATAGGCAAAGACTCCGATGGCGCCAACACCGTGACATCCGAGGCTTTGACCTCGACTTCACCGGTCGGCATATCGCGGTTCAGCGCCTCGGGCGGCCGCGCCGCCACGACACCCTCGACCCCAATCACGAACTCGGAGCCCAAACGGCGGACGCTCTCCAGGCGCTCCGTGGCCAGCGATTCCGGGTCACAAGAAATCTGCACGATTCCCAAGCGGTCGCGCAGATCGATGAAAATGAGACCGCCCAGATCGCGGCGGCGATGAATCCAACCGGCCAGGCGAACCCGGGTTCCGATGTCTCGGGCGCGGAGCTCACCCGCCATGTGCGTTCGATAAGCTGTTCGGTAGAGCGAATCGGTCATTCGGTTAGCCGTTCTCTGTCAATCCGCTGTGAAGAGGTCGTTTCGGACTCTACGGCGCAGGGAAACGCTCTCGGTTTCTGCCCAGGCGGTGAACGATACATTCGAGATTCAGCCTCGCATGACACGATCGTCAGGCCGAGCGCTCGGCGTCCCCGAGAATGCCGATGAACTGCTCCGCGTCCGTCGCCGCCACCAGTCGATGGCGCCACGACTCGTTCTGCACGATGCGGCTGATGCGACTGAGCGCCCGTACATGACGTCCGGCCGCGCTGTCCGGACCGAGGAGCAGGAAGAAAAGTCGCACCGGTCGCCCATCCAACGCCTCGTACTCGACCGGCTCCTGACTGACGCCTGCCGCCATGACCAGAGCATCCAGTCCATTATACTTGGCGTGCGGGAGCGCCACCCCGCCACCGATTCCCGTGCTGAGCACGTCCTCGCGCTCCCGAACCGCCTGCAACACCGCTTCACGTTCGGGGCTCAGGTCGAGCGACGCCACGACCACGTCCACCAACTCGGCAAGCACCTCAGCTTTGCTCGCGGCGCGTAGCGGTATCCTCACCCGCTCCGGCGCGAGCAGGACACTCACCCGCGGCGGAAGAACCTCGTCGGACGTTTTGCCCGACCCGTTCCTCATGTGCGCACGCCTCTCTAAACCGTTCAGTGGACACCCTGCAACTCCGAATCTTCAAAGATATCTGGCCGCCAGAATCGCATCAACAGAGCTATCCTGGCCACAACCTGTTCAACGCCCGCCGGATGCGAGAGACCCACTTGCTCAACAGATCCTGATCCGTCTCGGTCGCTTCCTCCTTCGCGCCTCGCCAATCCGCTCCCAAGATCACCGTTACATCGAGGTACAGGTTCCGATCCAGTTCCTGCTCGACGCGCTGCAGCTGGAGCGCGTCCGCCACGCGGCGCGCCGGTTCCATATTTTCGAGCCGGGCGATCGCTACGGACGTATCCTGACCGAAATCGTCCGCATTCCCGTAGTACACGACGTCGAATCCCAGCTCTCGCAGTCGCTCTGTCGCCTGCCCCGCCAGACCATCCACCCCCGCACCGTTGAGCACCTCGACCCGAATGCGACGACCGCCGACCGTTCCGGGAGTGGAGGCCACTGCCGACGGGGTCTCGCGACGCACTTCGAGCCAGAGCGATGCGCAGAATGCTCCCAGCACGGCGAACACGAGCGCGAGTCCGACAGCCTGCAGCCAACTTCTCATGACCCCGTCGTCAGGTCGTCCCAGAACTCTACGCTCTTGGGGTGTAGCGACATCCCACGATCCAACCGCTGCTCGATGCGCCGCGCGCAGACGATCTTCAGTACGGCATGCTCGTCCTCGGGCAGACGAGCCCGTAGAACCGCGTTTTCCAGCGGAGTAAAGGTTCTTCCAGGCTCCAGGTAATCGGCGAGGAACAGAAAGCGGCCTAGACGGCGAAGACCGCGGCGCCCGAGACTGTGAAACGCCACTGCCTCGAGCAGCTCGTCGTCATCCACACCGTCGCGACGCAATAGCACGGCGGCGGCCGGTCCATGCCGTACCTCGCTCGGGTATTCGGCCGCCTTGTCGGCGAGGTCATGGGGAGAGGCATCGCGAAGCGAGTCGTGAAGCCAACCCGCCGCTTCCCAGCGCACGCGATCCGAATCCTCCAGCTCCAACGCGGCGGACCAGCGGCGCAGCAAGGCGCCTACCGATTCGAGGTGCAGCATGCGGTGTCGACCGACGCACGCCCACTCCGGAAGGCGACCTGCAGCGGCGGCGATGATCGCCGGATGCAGCTCACGAGCAGTCATACGACCCCATTCAAAGGCTGTCGCTCAAGCGGATCTCCGCGGCGCCGCGAGGGGGGAGAGGCAGGCTTCAGGTCGCCGCAACCCGGATGCTTCGCTTCAAGATCCGGTTGTTCTCGTCCACGAACACGACACGCGGTTCGTGACCTTCGATCTCCGACTGATCGTAGTGGGCGTAGCTGATCAGGATCACGCGATCACCGACCGCCCCCAGGCGGGCCGCTGCCCCGTTCAGAGACACGGCGCCCGAGCCTCGCTCGCCTGGCAAGAGATAAGTCTCGAGCCGAGCGCCGTTGTTGATATTGACGACCTGAATGCGCTCGTACGGCACCAGGTCCGCGGCCTCCATGAGATCGGTATCCAATGTCAGCGAACCCTCGTAGTAGAGGTTCGCCTCGGTCACCGTCGCTCCATGTATCTTCGACTTGCAGAGTTCGCGTCGCATCTCTTCTCTCGAATACCTTCGTTCAAACTCGTTTCCTGGACTCTCAAAATTAAGGGCGACCTCCCCAATTTTGAAGGAGCCTCTCCAAATCGCGGTCCGGGCGCGCCAACCAAACGTTGTCGATCAGCCGCGTCGAGCCCAGGCGCACCGCCACCGCCACCACGGTGTCGTCACCCGCCCGATCGACCGGCTCGAGCTCGTCTGCACTGACGACCGCCACATACTCCACGTCCAAACCACTTGCGGCTTCCAACGTCGCCCTGATCCCCGACTCCAGCCGCGCCGGATCCCGCTCGTCCGCCCGGTAGGCCGCCACCGCCCCCGCCAGCGACCGGGAGAGGCTGACGGCCCGTGCCCGCTCTTCGCCTGACAGGTAGACGTTCCGCGAGCTCATGGCGATCCCATCCGCTTCGCGGACGATCGGCGCGACATCGATGCGCACCGGCAGGTTGAGATCGGCAACCATGCGCTTTATCAGCACGGCCTGCTGGAAGTCCTTCTGGCCGAATACGCTCACATCGGGCTGAACGATGCCGAAGAGCTTGCAGACCACGGTCAGGACCCCCTCGAAATGTCCGGGACGGCTCAGCCCGCACATCCGATCGGCCAACCTCCGGGGAGTAACGACAACCGCCGGTTGGACCGGATACAACTCGCGATCGTCGGGCGCGAAGACCAGGTTTGCCCCCCGCTCTTCCGTCGCCGCCAGATCACGCTCCATGTCGCGCGGATAGCGGGCCAGGTCTTCGTTGGGCCCGAACTGAAGAGGATTTACGTAGATCGATACCACGACGTAGTCCGCCAGTTCGCGGCATCGATCGATGAGGCTCAAGTGGCCGGCGTGCAGGTAGCCCATGGTCGGCACGAACCCGACGGTGCGTCCGTCAGCCCGGGCTCGCGCCACTTCTTCGCGTACCTCACCAACTTTTCGTAGGGTATTCATCTCTTGCTGGTGGAGAGGCTCGCTGGCTGCGACACATCCTCACACCGGCTGGGGTAGAGATTGGCCGGCCGATCCCTGCGCGCGATCGATGGCGAGGATGACAATCTGCGGCGTCACTCGTAGGAATGCTCGGGCCCCGGATAGGAACCGTCCTTGACCTCTCTGACGTACTCCTGTACCGCCGATCGCACATCGGCGGCGAGGGTAGCGTAGCGTTTCAGGAAGCCGGGACTGAATCCCTCGTTCAACCCGAGCATATCCGGGAGCACGAGAACCTGGCCGTCGCATTCCGGACCGGCGCCGATTCCGATCGTCGGGATCGGGATGCTGCGCGTGATTTCGCCGGCCAGGCCTCGCGGCAACATTTCCAGTACTATGCTGAAACAGCCCGCTTCGACCAACCGCTGAGCATCGGCCAGCAATCGGGCGCGTTCGTCCCCGGCTCGCCCGACCAGCCGGTATCCACCCAGACGATGAACCGACTGGGGAGTAAGGCCAATATGACCCATGACCGGTATTCCAGCATCCACCAGGCGGCGGATCGTCGCCGCCACGCGCGCGTAACCACCTTCCACCTTTACCGCTTGCGCCTCGGTCTCCTGCAATACCCGACCGGCGTTTCGCAGAGCCTCTTCCTCGGACACCTGGTAGGTCATGAACGGCATGTCCACGACCAACAAGGCATGCGTGACCGCACGCCTCACGGCTCGCGCGTGGTAGATCATCTGGTCGAGTGTGACCGGTAGAGTCGATGCTTCACCGGCGAACACCTGGCCCAGCGAATCTCCGACGAGGATGCAATCGACGCCCGAGGCATCGACCAGTCCCGCCAACAGATAGTCGTAGGATGTCAGCACGGCGATGCGCTCGCCGCGCGCCTTCATCGCGACCAACTGCGAGGTCGTCATCGGCCGCGGGGGTCGCGGCGCGCTCGTGGACTCGTTTACCGTCATTCTAGGGAGCTCACGATAGGACGGTGATAGCTATTTATCCGAGCTTTGAAAGCTAGATGGCCGAGAAATGAGTGTCAAACAGTGACCGGCCGACCGTCACTTCAACAGCACGAACTTGCCCCACCGCTTCTGACTGCCAACGGTTATCACGTAGCCGTAGATGCCCGTCGCGGCTGCAGCACCGCTCTCCAGTCGCCCCGCCCAGCGGAACGGCTCCAGCGGAGCGTCGGGGTGCAGCGTTCGGTGCTCGTGATAGACGGGCCGCCCCGCGATCGTGAAGATCTCCAGCACCGCGTCCAGTACATCATCGCCACGTGTCACCAGGTAGGGCAGATTCAGCGTTTCTCCAACCGCGGGGTTGAAGGGATTCGGATAGGGGGGCGGCAGATCGAGTCCGCCACTCGCCGCCCGAGGAAGTCGCGGCGCGTATTTGTCCAGTGCGAAGGCCCGCGCGCTGTCGAGTGCGAGCTCCAGCTCAGCACGATCTCGGCCCGCCGCGATCAGGAAAACGAGAGTGTCCCCGGAACTGATCGGTCCCACGCTCACGATGTGCGCCCAATCGGAGACCCGGCCGTCCGATGAGTCGGCTCCGCCCAGAGCCATGAACCTCGCCTTCTCTTCGTCGCCGAACCCGTCCGTCTGCGCCAGCACGCCGCCGCTCGAATCCGAGCGGTAGCGGTTACCTTCGGGAGTCCCTAGTGGAATGGCGGCGTGGGTCGTGGGAGCCGAGGGCATCGTCGTCACCGCCATCCAGGGACCCGCCGAGTCCACGGGCATCATGACCGAACCAGCCAACGCGTCGTCCCACCCGACCAGGTCACCGCTCGGGAAATCCCAGTCCAGCAGCAAGCCGGCCAGGGGCGTGCCGGTCCGCGACGCGAATTGCACGACCACAGCCAATGACACGAAGGCAGCCGTGTCCCCGATGGACACGAGTTCGATGTCCTGTCGCACCGAAGCTCCCAGGGGATCCAACGCACGATCGTCGGTGAACGAGACACGCCCGAGGGCGGTCCCAGCGTCCACCGTGGTCCGTCGCCAATCCGTGTCCGAGCCTACGGGGTTCGACTTCAAGCTCGGCTGGCGAAGCACGTCAACGTAGGCCCCGTCCGATACACGCTCGGCCATCGCGAAGAGGAAGGCGGCGCCTGGCAGCCAATCGATCCCCTGAAACAGGAATCCGGGAGCGCCAGTCACTCGACCGTAGCGGCCGTTCGCGTCGAGCGAGAAGCGGACATCTCCATCCGCCAGCGTGAGGAGTGACGAAGAACGGGCCAGCAGGAGGACGGGGAACTCGAGGTTCGCCCCAGCGCTTTCCACGAGCAGCGCCAGACGTCGCTCGTCACTGGCCAGCTTGTCCATCGAGAAATCCAGCGTCTGACGCGCGCCGGGCGGTATCGCATTGATGTCCGCCCGCGCCAGGCTCTCGCGGGATGGCATTACGGCGAGATTGGCGCGACCGCCGGAAAAAGTTCGATCACCTCGGTTGACCACGTCGAGCGTCAATTCGCGCTGGATGGAGTCCCAAGCCACTCGTTCGATCGCCAGCCTGACACCGCCGAGACCACCGATGACACCGGCCGCTGCCACGAGATCGATGAGGCCCGCGCCGCTCCGGTTATCCAAACCGGAAGGCGGCAGGTCCTCGGCAGTTGAAAAGAGCGCCTCCTTCAGCGCATTGGCGCTCGCCGACGGGTTGAGTCCCTTGAGCAGCGCCAGGCCACCGGCCGCGTGCGGGGCCGCCCACGAAGTGAACGCCGTTGAGTTGCCCAGATATTGGACCGTCCGCTCGCCGATTCCGCGAACGTAGGGAGTCTCGCCCGGCGCCACGACCTCAGGCTTGACGGATCCCGGCGCGCACGGGGGAGGCCCACCGAGGCTGTTGGCCGACACCTGGATCTCACCATCGCGCAACTCGACGGCGCCCACCGCGAAGGCATTGAGCAGCAGGTCCGCACGATCCGCCGGTTCCGCCACGGTGTCGAGCCCGGCCGACCGATTCCCCGCAGCGAACACGACAGGCACGCCGGCCAACTCCAGCGCGTCGATCGCCCGATGGAAGACGCCGTCGCAGCTGCCGGAACGGATTCCCCAAGAGTTGTTCAGAACGTCCGGGACATCCGTCACCGTGCCGGGATCGCCGTCCGGATCCAGTACCCACTGCATGCCTTGCAGCAGCACCGATAGGCGAGTGTAGGACGAACCGCCGAAACCCTCGAAGGCGTTGACGGCGACCCACTCGGCACCCGGCGCCACTCCCGTGACGAAATCGAACTCATCTTCCACCACCCTGCGCACGCCGGCCTCGACAACTGTGTCGCCAGGCTCGAGGCTGCCCAGCGCGATGGTCATGACCGTCGTACCATGTCCGACACCGCCCAGACCGTCATCGTCGTTCGGAACGTCGGTCAGTCCCCAAGGATCGAACCACGCCAGCGCCGGGGATTTGGACAGTCCTACCCACTTGCGACGGAGCAGCGGATGATCCACGTCTACCCCGCTATCCAGGGTGGCGATGACGGTGCCGGAACCGGTGGCCCCGGCCTGCCAGAGCGCCGGCGCCCCGATCGCTTGCAGACCCCAGGGGATCTGGCTCTGCGACTGGCGCGCCGCGCGCAGACCGGGCGCCCAAACCAGCGGCGCAGAAGGCTCGGGATCCGCCCGCAGATCCACCGGCAAGAGGCCATCGTAGTAAATGCGCCGCACACCCCCCCGGCCATCGAGCACACGTACCTGGTCGGGCGTGAGTTGAGCGGCAAGGGCGCCGCCAACCCAAAGCACTCGTCCCGTCTGCAGGTCGAGCCCGACGTCGGCGGGCACCTGGCTGCGGAGTCGATCGATCGCCGAACGATAGAGGCCGGCGAGGTTGGCGGCGTGCTCAGCGGCGCGATTACGGCGATCTTGCGACAGCGGAGGCGGAGCGGTCTCGGGACTCACCTCGATCAGCACCTCGATCCGCTCTCCCGGCGCCGCTCCGGCCAAGGCTTGGTTGAGACGCTGGGATAGAACCGACGGCTCCTGGCTGACGATCGACGGCGCGAACCAGCCGGACGATGCATATACCGCCAGCAACACGACCGACGTGACGACGCCTATCCAGCCGATTGAATCAGTGTTGACCTTAGGCGGTAGCCGCATCGATCGCCGCTCTCAACTCGCTCGCCAAACGGCGAGTCGCGTCCAAGCCTTTCTCGTTGAGCGTCCGCACCAGGGCACTGCCAACGACGACACCGTCGGCCGCCGAAGCGACGGCCCTCGCCTGGTCCGGGCTCGAGATACCGAACCCCACGGCTATAGGCAGGTTCGTCTGTTGACGCAATGCCCCGACCTCTGAGGTCAGTTCCTGCCTCAAGCGTTCCCGCTCACCGGTCACACCGGTCCGCGAGATGTAGTAAACAAACCCTTGTGCCGCCTGCAGGATCCTCGACCGACGTTCGACCGGCGTCGTGGGGGCGATCAGTCGAACCCATTCGAGGCCGCCGGAGCCCAAAATCGACTCCAGATCCGAGTCTTCGCCCAGCGGCAGGTCGGTGAGTAGGAGGCCGGCGGCGCCGACCGCGCCGGCGTCTGCGACGAAGCGCTCGGGTCCGTAGCGAAGGATCGGATTGAGGTAACTGAAGAGCACGACGGGGACCTGGCTCTTGGCGGCGAAATCGCGCGTCCAGGTCAGCACCCGGCTGACGTTGACGCCGCGGCTCAGGGCGCGCCAGGCGGCGGCCTGGATCGTTGGGCCATCGGCGAGCGGGTCGCTGAACGGGATGCCCAACTCGAGCACATCGGCACCGGCATCGACGAGGGCATCCATGACCTCGATGGTCAGCTCCGGCGCCGGATCTCCGGCCATGATGAAAGGGATGAACGCGCGGCGATTCTGAGCGGTGAGTCGCCGGAAGGTCGCGGCCAGCCGTCTCGTATCGCCGGTTGGGTCAGACAACGTAGTCGGAGACTTTGACGTTGTATTTGTCCGGGTCGGTCGTCTTCACGATGGTACGCGCCGGTCGTCCATTGACGTTGAGCAGCTCGGAGAGATCGACCAGCGGCGGCTCGGGCAAGCGTCGCCCGCTGGAGTCCGAGACGATTCGAACCAGCGGTCGATGCAGTTCCTCCGGGTTGGGGCTGGGAGCAACGACGACCGCCAGCTCGCCCGAATCGAGGATGCAGAGCGTACCGATCGGATAGATGCCCATCATATTGACGAACGCCTTGACGATCGTAGGGTCGAAGCCGCGCGTCGGATTGTCCCGCATCTCTCGTAGCACTTCGTCGGGCGGAAAAGGGATATACTGATAGCTCCGCTTGCTAGTCGCGGCATCGAACGCGTCGGCGACGGCGACGATCCGGGAGTAGAAACCCAGCCAACGCTTGCGTAGCACTCTAGGATAGCCCGAGAAGTCGATTCGCATGTGGTGTTCGTACGCGGTGAGCATGGCGCGGTAGGGCGGCTCCTCGAAGCCGTGGAGGTCGAATAGCAGCACGAGGCCGAAGTCGGGGTGCTGGCTCATCACTCGCCATTCTTCTTTGTCGAGTCGACCCTCCTTGTTGAGAATTGTCAGCGGCACGCGTGACTTGCCGACATCGTGGAAGAGCGCACCGAGACCGAGCTCGAAGAGCTGCAGCTTGTTGAAGCCCAACTTCTGACCGAGCGCCACCGAAAGGATGCACACGTTCACCGAGTGAGTGAACGTGTACTCGTCGTAATCGCGTAGCGTGGTCATGCCGAGTATGGCGGCCTCTTCGTGCAACACTTGATCGACGATGCCGAGCACGACACGCTTGACCCGCCGGCCGCTCCATGCCTTCCCCAGCCGCACGCTCGTCATCACTTCCTTGACGACGCTCACCGAGCGGGCGTACGTACGGCGTGCCGCTTCCCGCGCCTCGTCGCTCAGACTCATCGCCTCGACCAGCGTCGCCGGCGGCCCAACACGAATATTCTCGACGCCGGCCCGCTCCATGCGCTCGCGGAAGGACTCCAACCGCCCGTCCTCGACCTCCGGCTCTGAGGCCAGCAAGGAAAGGAACGATGTCCACTCTCGGACATCGACTTGCCGGTTCGCCTCGATGTCACCGACCCCGTGGGTGTCGAGCGCTTTCCTCACGAAGACGAAGCTGGCGTAGTTGGCGAGATCGAGACGCACTCGCACGTCGTTGAAGAAGATGAAGTCGCCGGCAACGCGAAACTGCACTCGCCCCTCGCGGCTCAATACGCCCCGCGTGTGTGCATCGATCTCACCCAGGGCTCGCTGCACGACTTGATTCTCCAGGGGATAGAGACGCAGTGAGCGCATCGTCGCATAGAGCGTCGTGAGCAGCCTGCGGCCCTCGGCGCTCAGCAGACTACTCGTATCTCGGATGAGTGTGTCTTCACCGCTAGGCATTCTCTGTCTCCCCCTCCGACCCGCGCCGCGCGGCATGCACCGCGCTCAGCACCATCGGGTCGCGAGTCCGCTGCGCTGCCTGCAGCGCTTTCCTCGCCTCGTCACCGCCTACCAATCCCAGGGCTCGAGCCGCGCAGGCTCGCATCCGGGTTGGGTACCTTATCCAGAAGAAGCGCCGGCCATTCAGCATGCGGGCCAGCAACTTCGTGCCCTTTTCGCCGGCCGTGACGG
>JASFLD010000014.1:0-16997 GCA_050118275.1 Gemmatimonadales bacterium | reverse complement strand
CAAGGGGCTTCCGCTTGAGGGGCCGTAATCAAGATACACGCGCTGGGCTCCTGCGCCAGCGATCATCGCCTCAGTCGACAGACCACCAGTCAGTGCCCGGGCGTCAGTCGGTGCCCCGCCATAGGCCGATCCCACCGCGCTTCGGGCTGCGTATGAAAGCGATGGCAGTCGCCTCGTCGTACGTATCAACGCTCGAGGGGGATGCGCCACAACCAGAAACGAGAACAGGGCCGGGGCTCGGGTGCTATACCCATGACCCTTGCCCTACCCTGCCTCACAGCACGTTCGCTGCCGCATGAACATAGCAGCCGTGCGGGCCACATCGCCTCTCTAGAGGCGCGTGTAATGGCGGGAGTCGCTATCGAAGTTCGCATTGGTCGGGACTCCTCCACCCCCGGCCGAACCGTGGTTCCAATTCCCTGCGGTAGAAGAGTCCCATACAGCCCGGTCCCACTGCTCTCGCGGGCCGGGACCGCAGTGCAAGCCAGAGCAATCTGTGTGCCCGTGTGTGACGCTTCGGAATCCTGCGATACAAAGCCGAGGGCATCCCTCGAGCCGACAAGTCGCGTCGTCCTCGTGCCGCATTCTGGTTGTTCGATGCAACACTAGCGCCACGCCCCCCGGCCCCACCGACCCACTTCGTTCGCCTTGTCAGGGCCGGAGAAGACCGGCGGGCCGGCAGACAGGGTTTACCACGCGTCGCTCGCCAGCTAGGGGTAGGTTCGATTCCATCGATGCGCGCGTGAGCGACGCGACGGACTACTCACCAGACATCCACGCCGCAAGGCGCTCCGGAGGACAAGGAGAGGAGACGGACCATGATATCACCTTCAGGTTCGGGCGCGGCGCTGCTGAAGGCCAGGCGTCTTGCGATCGGGCTAGCACCTGCCGTCGCCTTCGTCCTGACTCTGGCGTGTTCGACGTCCTACCCACCACCACCCGAAACCAAGCGCGTGGCCGTTGTCGATACTCTGCACGGCATCGAGTTCGTCGATCCCTACCGATGGCTGGAAGATCAGGACAGTCCGGAGACGCGTGCTTGGACCCAAGCGCAGAACGCCTACGCCGAGACGATCATCGGACGGACCCCCTTGCGTGCGGAACTGGAACGACGTTTGGCGGAGTTGATGGATGACGACGAACACGGGTGGCCGATCTTCCGCTATGACCCCAAGGGAGGTCACGCCGCCAACCGCGGACGCTCCTTCAGTGAGGTGGTGAAAGACAACGCGGCCGAACTGGCTTTCCTGCTCCAGCAGGTTGACGCCACGGGGGCCGGGTCCCGGCCACGGAGCACTGGTGAGAATTGACGCTCGGTAAGGAGCCTAGAAGGGTTGTGGAGCCGCCGGCGGTCGAATAGCAGCTTCAATCCGGACGCGTGTCGAACTCCCTCGGACAGCGATCGGGCTCGAGGTCAACCGCCGTTGCCGTTGTTGCCGTTGTTGCCGTTGCCGTTGTTGCCGTTGCCGTTGCCGCTGTTGCCGTTACCGTTACCGTTGTTGCCCTTGCCGTTATTGCCGTTGTTGCCCTTGCCGTTATTGCCGTTGTTGCCCTTGCCGTTGTTGCCCTTGCCCTTGTTGCCCTTGTTGCCTTTGTTGCCAGCGCCGGGGTCACTACCCCCGGAGAGCTGGGAACGGCACGTGACCACCCCTTCTTGTACGGCCGGTGGGTACGGCTCGACCTGTCCGGTATAGAAGGAACAGGCGAAGTCACGGTCGATCAGCTTCTCGTGCACGGCGCGGCCCGCCCAGCCCGCCGCGTCGCCCCGCAGCTCGAAGCTCACACCCGGCGTGGCCGACAGATCGAGAGCCGGCAAAGCGACCAGCGTGGCACCGCCGCCATCGAAGTAGGTACTGCTTTCAGCGAAATAGTCCTCCTGCGCGACCACCAAACTCCTCAGGTCACTCTCTACGACGGCCGCGAAGGCTCGACTCTTCGACCGGACCAGAGCCTTCGTCGCGATCGCCGAGAGCACCCCGAGAAGCAACAGCACGGTAACCAACTCCACGTACGTGAAGCCCCGACGGCGGCGAATCAGCTGCGGGAACGACAGCCAGGTGCGATGCTTCTTAGCCCGTTCTCGGCGATCGCGATCGGTCCTCTGTCTTTGTAATTCTACCTTGGCAAATTCGGACATTATTACCGACTCACACTTCCAGCTGTCCCAGTCTAACTGGCCAGCTATCCGGCCTCAGCCCGCCTGTCAGGGGCTCTCAGCACGCTTGCGTCAACGCGGGAACTGCTAGGACAACGGGAGAACACGACGGACGGCTTACCGTCCGAACGCGCGGGGACAGCCCGGCGCCAGCGAAAAAAGGCAAGTCGTGTGCCGATTGGGTGTGCGGGGGGACGATCCGCGGCTAGCGGGAGGTAAAGGATGCCGAGAGTTTCTTCTTCTGACGCCGAATCCAGTCCTCGACGCTCTCGGGAAGGAGCAACCGGTCGGCGATCGCCGCGATCTCCTCGGCATCACGCCAGGCCTGCTCCAGATCGGCGAGTTCGCCTTCCAGCGCACGCCGCTCGCTATCCTCGTGCGACGCCATCTCGAGCGCCAACCGCAATCGCCGATCCAGCCGGTTGAGCCTGGCGCCCTCTCTTCCTCTGACCTCGAGGCCGCCGGACCGAGCCGCTCGACGGGCGGCACGGGCGAACAGTCGGCCTGCGTCTCGCGACTCCTCGATAATCGCAACGGCGTTCTTGACCTCCTCCTCCGATCCACCCCACGCGTTAACGGCTGGGAGGATCCGTCCGGCGGCCCGCAGCGCGCTCTCACCGCTAATGATTCTCTTGCCGCCGTGCCCGCGAGCTTGTGAGAAGAACAGGAAGAACCTCTCGTTCGGGTGGTAAGGCACGCGGAGTGACCAATGCTCGCCGCCTGCTCCCGGAATCAGCTCCACCTTCCGAACGTTTCGGCCGGATATGTAGAGTCGCGCGCCACTCTCGTCACGGACGCGTGCGACGACTCGTCGGCTGCGGATGGCGATCAACAGGGGGAGGATATTGGCGCCGGCGATCGTCGTACCGAACGCCAGCGCTGCCTGAGCGACCGTCGAGATGGTGCTCTTGACTCGGCGCCGCCAGAACTGCCGCCCGTAGCGCCAAGCGGCGAACTCGCGTCGTTTGGGCTCGCCGATTCGGACCAGGTGCAGTCCCTCGCCGAGTTGAGCGAGCCCGATGTTGTCGGTGGAGAAGCTGCGCGGCGTATCGTGGTATTGCCGTTCGCATTCCTCGATCGCCTCCCAGCGCTCCTCCAGCGGAGAGAGGTTCCAGCGCCGGCAGTGCTCACAGATTACCCACAGCCGTCCCCTCTCCCCGTCGAAGGCCAGACGCCTTCCGACCGGGAAGTTCTCGATGACCTCGTTGCCGCCGAGGTTACGATTACAGAAGATGCATGTCTTGAACACGGTCCTCAGTCGTCGTCTGTTAGCATGGCGCTAGGAGCGCGCCGATTCCTCCACTCTCGTAGTCGCCGCTCGACGGGTTCGGGGACGAGAAGCCGGTCGGCGATCGACGCGATCTCTTCCGCCTCGCGCCATGCCTCCTCGAGTTGTGCAAGCTCTCCCTCTAAGGCGCGTCGCTCGGTTTCCTCGTGCGCGGCCATTTCCAACGCCAGGCGGACATCGGCCCTCATACCCTTGACGAAAATCGATCCGCCGTCAACGCGACCGCCCGCCCGCGTCGCTCCCGGCGCCCCGGCGACCCGGGCGAACAACGATTGTGGGGTGCGCGATTCCTCGATCAGCGTCACCGCGTCCTGGACTTGGGAGCGCGTACCGCCCCAGGAATTGACCATGGGGAGGATGCGACCGGCAGCGCGCAACCCCGCCGGCCCGCGAAGCACGGCGTGTCGGAGCGATCCCTTGCCAACCGTGCCGAAGAGCCCGGACCGCTGGGACGGGCGATAGGGGATCAGCAGCGCCCAGTCATTCGCCGACTCGGTGCCGCTGAGTTCGATCCGCGGGAGCTCCTTGCGCGTGATGAACAACCGCCCCCCCTCCTCGTCGCGAACGCGCGCGACGACACGCTTCTTGCCTCCGATGATGAAGATCCAGAAGATATCTGCGCCGGCGGCGAGGCCGGCCGCCGATACGGCCAGCTTCGTGCCGGCGACGATCAGGCTCCGGACGCGGCGCCGTAGAAACTCACCCCCGTAGCGCCAGGCGGCGAACTCGCGTCTTTGCGGCCGGCCGATACGCACCAACTCGAGGCCATCCGGGAGACGGGCGAGTCCGACGTTGTCGGTCGAGAATCGCTGAGGCGTGCCGTAGAAGCGCCGTTCGCAGTCGGCGATGGCTTCCCAGCGCTCCTCAAGCGGACTCAGGTTCCAGCGCCGACAGGCCTCACAGACGACCCACAACCTCCCTTTCTCGTGATCGAAGGCGAGACGGCGGCCGACCGGAAAGCACTCGATGGCTTCGTTGGTCCGGAATCTTCGGTTGCAATAGATGCAGGTCCTGTACATCGACCGGCCGGGTTGTGGGTCATGGGCTTCGGGGACCGAGGCGACTCGCGACGGTTCCTATCAACTATACGCCAGGGCCAGGGGTGAGGTTTCCCGCAATGACTCGATTCCCTGTGACCAAACTTCGGAGACGATCGTCATTAGAGTGATCGAACGCGTGCCCAAGAGAGACGTTGCGTGGTCATTCCGCGTCCGTCTTCCCCTGCTGATAACCATATGGAGGACTTGATGCTGCCACATCCGACCCGCCAGCTCGTGGTTGCCGCAGCGCTCGCCGTTGTCGCGAGTCTCGGCCTCAACGCGTGTGACGGCGGCGACATGTCCACGGCCCCGGAAGGAACACCGCGACTGACGCTATTGTTCGGTGGCGGTAACACGCTTCCGGCCACCGTCGGTGACGCCAGCTTGTTCGCCGATGATGGTGTCGCGCCGACCGAAGTATGGGTCAAAATCGAGGACGTCTGCCTGCAGGGCGTCGGTGACGGCGACCAGGAGGGCGACCAGAACGGGCGAGTCTGCCTGCTGGATGCTCCCACCGACTGGCTCGAGATCGCGGGGCCTTCCGAGGAGTGGGTGGCGTTGGTCGACGGTACCGAGGTACCAGCGGGCGCGCACCAACTCCGCTTCGTCATCATGGACGTCGTCATCTTCGTGGACGGGACCGAAACCGACGATGTCTACGCCACGTCCAACGAAGCGCTCGCTGATCTGAATGCGTTCAACGAGACCGAGTGGACGAAGACGGGCATAGCCCAGTGTCCGAGCTGCAAGCAGAGCGGTCTCAAGGTCAGCTTCCCGAGCGGCGATCCCGATCTGCAGAATGGCGACTACGTCTTTCTCGCCCAGTTCGATGTGAGCGAGAGCTTCGGCAAACTGCGGGGCAATTCGGGCCGCTGGGTGATGCATCCCCACATCCGGGGTAGCCTGGTCGATGGTGGCCCGGTCGACGGGCCCGCTTCGATCAGCGGCACGGTCAGCGTCGCAAGCGGCGCAACGTTGAACGGAGACGAATTGCCAGGCTCCTGCGGTGGAGAGGATGTGACCGCCGACGGCCTGCTGGCCATGTTCAAGCCATCGGTGTCGAACGGGACGAGCGCGCAGGCGACGCCGGATCCCTCGACCGGAGAGTACGAGATCGCACCGCTGGAGGCGCCCGCGACCTATACGCTGAGTTGGCTGGAACCGATATCACTCGGGAGTTCGACGCTCACCTTCACGGTCGTCGTCACCGATCCAGACGGTTCGCCCAATGACCAGAGCACCGACCTGGTTCCCGGGCAGGCGGCAACCGTAGACTACGAGATCACCGCCCTGACCTGCACCGACGGTCCGTAGGGTTGGCAGCGAGCGCGGAGACCTCCCCCCGGTAGCCTTCGCGATCGCTAAGGGCTCGCTTCTTCGGAAGCGAGCCCGCTTTTTTTGGCGAGGCGGTCGCTCGGGATACCCGACACCGGCCGGGTGACCTTTCTCGCTTCCCCCAGCGAGCGCGATTCAGTGGCCGGCGAGGTGTATCCCGGAAGGTCGGGAACCTCATCCGTTGATGCGCGACTGCACGCTTGCGTTGCACGCACGAGGCACGACGGGACGGCTGCGAGCGCTCGTATTGCCAAACGACACGGCGTACAAGCCCCCGATCGTTGCGACCACTGGTCTCGATCTTGCTCCTTTGCTTTGCGCCACGCGGTTGTGTTGCCAGTCAATCACACCGCGGGGTTGATCTCTATTCATGGATTCACCCAGAGTGCCTGGCCCAGCGGGTCGGGGCGCTCGAGATGACGGAGGACCAGGAATGAGGCCGAGGTACGGATGGCGTCCCTACGCGGTCGCAGCGTTCGGGCTCTCACTGGGCTCGCTCTTGACGGCCTGCGGTGAGGGCCTCGATCCGTCGCAGTCGACGAGGCCAGGCGACCAGACGCCCACCTTGACGGTTGTACTCGGCGGCGCGGTCGCCAACGCCCAAACCAGCCTTGTCGCGAGCGGCAGCGACGCGGCCGTCGACGCGTTGTGGGTCAAGATCGAGGACGTCTGCCTGCAAGGGGACCAGGGCCCCGTTTGCCTGCTGGCCGAGCCGACGGGTTGGATAGACGTCGATCAATGGATGACGCTGGTCGATGGCGTGGAGGTTCCTCCCGGCACGGCGCAGCTCCGATTCATCATGGCGGAGGCGGTCCTCGTCGCTGACGGGAGCGTCTTCGCGACTTCGTCAGTCGATCTGGCCGGAGACCCGCCGACGCCGGGGCTGGAGGCGGCTGGCCTGCTCCATTGTCCCAGCTGCAGTCAGAGCGGCATCAAGGTGATATTCCCGGACGGCGAACCGTCGATCAGCGAGGGTGAGAACTTCCTGGTCGCCCAGTTCGATGTGCCGCAAAGCATCGGCAAGGAGCGCGGCCAATCGGGTCGTTGGGTCATGCACCCGGTGATCCGTGGCTCGCTGCTCTTGAGTGCGAGGCTCACGGTAGAGGTGATCGGCGAGGGTGCCGTAACGAGCGAGCCAGCAGGCATAGATTGCCCCGATGGCTGCGAAAGCGCCTACCTGGTCGGCGAGTCGGTGACGCTGACGGCCGCGGCGGCCGATGGCTGGACGTTGGCGAGTTGGACAGGTGACTGCTCGGGATCAGAGGCGACGGCAGTCGTCGTCATGGACGCGAACAAGTCGTGCACGGTGACGTTCGAGGAGATTTCCGCCGAGGCGTCCATGGGTGGAACGGTAAGCGTCGACGCCAATGCCGTATTCGACGGTGTCGCCTTGCCGGGCAGCTGCGGGGGTCTGACCGTGACCGCCGACAGCCTGATCAAGTACTTCCGGCCTTTGATCTCCAATGGGGAGAGCGTTGAAGCGACGCCGGATCCCGACACCGGCATGTACGAGATCGCGCCCCTGACGCCGGGGGTCTACAACCTCGGATGGACACCGGAAATCGCATTCGGGAGCGAAGCGCTGGGCTACTTCCAAGTCATCGTCACCGACCCGGACGACAATCCAAACGACAAAGTCACCGAGGTCGCCCCCGGTGAGGCGGTGACGGTGGACTACACGATCACCGAAGCTTTCTGCAGCGACTAGAGTCGCTGCGGCCATCGAGCTGACCGGAGCGTGCGGGGCCGGGCCTGCCGAACGAGGCAGGCCCGGTCTTAATTTGTTATCATGCAGGGTCTGTCGAGCGGTTTGTGTCGGACCCGCGGTTGTGACCTCGGAGGGCTTACGATCGTCAAGAGTAGTGGGAGCAATTAAGCGTGACGGGCGGAGCTAGCGAGCTGAGCGATGGCGCCGTCGTACGCGCCGTGTTGGACGGGAGAGCGGATTTGTATGGAGTCCTCGTGGACCGCTACCAGGATTCGCTCTACCGCTATGCGGAGCGGATGACGGGCCGACCGGACGAGGCCAGCGACATCGTTCAGGCTTCGTTCGTCAAGGCGTACGAGAACCTGGATCACTGCCGTAACGCGGAGCGGGTCGGCGCCTGGCTCTTCAGGATCAACGTAAACCAGTGCAAGGACTACCTGAAGGACCGCCGCCGCAAGGACGTCAAGCTCGACGACGCCGCCAGGCTCCTGGCCGAGCAAGACGACCCCGAGATGTCGGCGGAACGGAGGCAGTTACGGGATGAGATCGCCAGAGCGCTCTACCGGCTCACGGAGGACGAGCGGGAGGCGTTCGTGCTCAAGCATCTGGAGGGCTTCTCGTACCACGAGATGTCGAAGATGTTGAAAGTCTCGGTCCCCGCATTGAAGATGCGGGTCCATAGGGCGCGCGAGGAGCTGCAGATCCTGCTGGAGGACTACGAATGAGAGCGGAACTACAGGCCTATCTGGACGGCGAGCTCTCCTTTGCAGAGCTGCCGGAGGAACTCCGTCGGGAGGCTGAGCGCTGGGATCGGCTGCTGGCCGACGCCCGGACGCTCGGCGCCGAACGTGCACCGGCCGGTTTGGGGTTCCGCATCCGCAGGGCGTTGCCCCATGCCGAGCGAAAATCGCCCGTCAGGCGAGCTGCCGAGTGGGCGATTCGCCCTCGGTCAGTGCGCGTATCGCCCCTGGTCGGACTGGCCGCAGCCGCGGCACTGGCATTCATCATCGTGCTGCCGCGCTTCGAAGCGCCAACATCGGACAGCCAGTCGGTTGCGAGTACGGCGGCTCCGCTCACCACGATCTATGTTCAGTTCACCCTGAAGGCGCCATCCGCCCGGTCGGTTGCGGTGGCCGGCGACTTCAATTCCTGGGTGCCGGAACTGGCCCTCACCGACCCCGACGGCGACGGGATTTGGACCGGACGGGTTGCGCTGAAGCCCGGAGTTCACCAGTACATGTTTGTGATCGATGGGTCGCAATGGCTGACCGACCCGGAAGCGGGTCGGTACGTGGACGACGGGTTCGGAAATCGCAACGCCGTTTTGGTCATTCCGGGACCGGCAAGGTCGTGAGGCCCGAGTAGAGGCGAAGAGTTGCCTGAGCCAGGCATCTCTCTCCATGGCCATCCTCGGAGCCCTAATGATCGCCGGTACGAGCACGGACGTCAGCGCCCAGAGTGCCCGGGCGTACGTCGACGCCGGCGTGTCCCACGCACGCCCGCCGGCAGGCGTGGATATCGATCCGGCGACCTACGCGCTGGCGGGCGCCCGCTTTTTCGCCGGACCCGCGTTCGGGTCGCTGTACGGCGGCCTGGCGATGGATGAGGCCTCGGCCGACTGGATCGGCGGTCGCCTGGGCGGTCGCTACCAGCCGCAGAGGACCGGGACGAGGGCCGGGACCATCGGCTGGGGTCTGACCGGCGTTGTATCGGCCTTCAGCGTGGGTGAACCGACTCCCTACTCGGCGGTCACGGGACGTTTCGTACCCGAGCTCCGTATCGCGTCGGGACGCACGGCGTACGTTCTGCGAGGCTACGCTGGACTCGGGCGATCGGAGGTCACCGACAGGGGCCAGGAACCTGCGGTATCCTACGAGGCGGATCTCTGGATGTATGGAGCCGGAGTCGAGTTGAGCTGGCCGATCAGCGCCGCTCAGGCCTGGCTCGGTGCCGACGCCTACGAGGCGGCCGACGGGTTCTATGGCTCGGCATATGTCGGCTCGTTGGGTTCGCTGGGCGCAACGGTCTGGGGCGCTGAGCTCAGGGTGTGGACGACGCCAGGCGACACGGAGATCGAAGTCCTGATCAATCTCTCCGTCCCATTCTCGAGACGCTGGTCTGGCGAGTTCTCGGCCGGACGATCGGGCCCCGACCCGCTGCTGGGCAGTCCAGCCGGAGCGGACGGCAGCGCCGTGGTCAGTTGGGAGGTGCTTGGTCCCGAGCCACAACCGTTGGACCTGGTGACGGTCCGCGAGGGTCAGCCGGCGTCGGTCACTTTCCGGCTCGAGTATGAGGGCGCTGAAAGCGTCAGCGTGATCGGAGACTTCTCCAACTGGGAGCCGATCCCGCTGGCCCGGAGCGGCAAGCTCTGGTCGGTGGTGGTGCCGATGGACCCGGGTCTTTACCACTTCGGGTTCCTGGTGGATGGGGAATGGCATGTCCCAGAGCACGCGCCCGGCAAGGTGACCGACGAGTTCGGCCGCTTGAACGCGACACTGGTTGTCCCGGGGCTGTGACCCCGGAGGGTCGAAAGTCGTCTATCTATATGGACGGCCCGAAGATCCAAAAAGGTATGCAAACAGGAGTGGGAGGCCCAAGGAAGTCGCAGGTGGTGAGCATGCGAGGGACAGCGGCACTACTATTGTTGATTGCGCTACCGAACATCGTCGCCGCGCAGGATGTTCGTATGGAGCGCATCCGTCAGGCTTTCTCCCCCGAGGCCGTGGCTCAGATCGAGAGCATCGTGGTCGAGGCGGAGGCGGCTGGGGTCCCGGCCGACCCGCTCCTTGACAAGGCGCTGGAGGGCGCGGCCAAAGGGATACCGACAGAGCGCGTCGTGGTCGCCCTGGCGTCGTACTCACAGCGCCTGGCCGAGTCGAGATCGATACTCGGTTCCGAGTATGACGCGGCCAGCGTCGTCGCCGGGGCGGACGCGCTACGGCGCGGTATTACGCCGGAAACGATGCGCTCGTTGTCGCGTTCACATCCCGAGGAACTGGCGGTGCCCCTGGTGGTCATGGGCGACCTGGTTGAAGCGGGTGTGCCGCAGGGAAACGCCCTCACGGTCATGCAGGAGGCGTTGGCGAAGCAGCACGGGCCGGAGGATATGCTCGCGATACCGGGTGCGGTTCGACGGCTGATGCGGGAGGGCCAGTCTGCCTCGGACGCGGCCGGCTCGGTCGGTAAGGCCATCGGCCGCGGTAGGCTGCGCGATGTGATCGGGCCCCCGGGTCAATCGGGGGCGGCGCCGCCGAAGGGACCTCCAGTACCGCCGGGTTCAGGTCCCCCGGATCATGCGGGGCCAAAGAAGGAAAAGGGCAAAGGGAAGCCGCCGCCGGGCGGCGCGTGACGTAGTACGAGAGGCGGGCAACCGAAAGAAGCCACCGGCGTCAGAGTCGGTGGCTTTTTCGGTGCTTCCTAATCCAGTTCTCGACGCTCTCCGGTATCAGCAGGCGATCGGCAATGGCGGCGATCTCCTCCGCTTCGCGCCACGCTTCCTCCAGCATCTCCAACTCGCCCTCCAGGGCACGTCGTTCCGACTCCTCGTGTGCCGCCATCTCCAACGCGAGGCGAATCTCGGCACTCTGTTTGATCACCCGTGTCCCGTCCGTCGGAAAGAAGAAGCCCGGCGCCTGCTCGCCCGGCTCCACGGCAGCAGTGGCGAAGAAGCGCTCCGGCCCGCGCGCTTCCTCGATCATGGCAACCGCGCTCCTGACCTGCGAGTTCGAGCCGCCGAACTGATTGACCTTGGGCAGCACCAATCCCGCCGCCTGGATTGCCACCGGTCCTTCCAGTTCCTCGATCTCCGGCTTTCCCTTCCCAAAGCTGCCCAGGATACCCCAGTTGCGCTCCCTGAGTCGGTGGGGCAGGCTCAGAAACCAGCCGTCGCTTCGGTCAGGCGCGCGCAACAGCTTCATCTTCTTCGCATCCTTCAACGTCACACGCAGCCGCCGGCCGTTATCCGACCGGACCCGTGCGATGATCCGCTCCTCCTGTTGCGCGATGATCGGCCCGATGACGTAAACGCCGAACGACGCCATCCCGATAGCCGCCCCGATCCGCACCCCGATGCCAATCAGCGTCTTGATTCGCCGCCGGAGAAACTGTCTGCCGTAACGCCAGGCGGCAAACTCGCGCCGCTGCGGTCGTCCGATCCGCACCAACTCCAAACCCTCAGGCAGCCTGGCCAGCCCGATGTTGTCGGTCGAGAAGCGAGTCGGTGTGTCTCGGTATTGTCGCTCACACTCCTCGATCACCTCCCACCGCTCATCCAGTGGCGACAAGTTCCAGCGGCGGCACCGCTCGCACACCACCCACAACCGCCCTCTCGCCTGATCGAAGGCGATACGCCGACCGACCGGGAAATTTTCGACCGTCTCGTTCAACCCGAGATGGCGCTGGCAGTATATGCACGTCCTGTACATCGTGAGCTCGCCTGTGTGCTGTTCACGGCAACCGCACGAGCGACGGCCCTATCAACTCTGCATACCCACATACTCGACGAGTTATTCGACGGGCACCGGGTCGGCCGCGACATGCGACGCCCTCCCAACAAGACGCGAGAGACCACCCCTGAGTTTCCAGCCATCCTGTCGTCGACTATCCGACAGGACTGCAAGCCTGATCGATCGCTACTGCTCTACGAAGCGAAGCGTCGCCTCCGGATAACGCAGCCCGGCCGCCGCGCCTTTGGGCGCCGCTTGCTCGAGGCGAGCCAATTCGTCCGCGCTCAAAGTCACTTCCGTGGCCGCCGCGTTCTCCTCGAGGTGCGACGGTCTGGTGGTTCCCGGAATCGGGACGATGCTCTCCCCACGAGCGAGGACCCAGGCCAACGCAAGTTGCGCCGCCGATACGCCCTTGCCGTCCGCTATCGCTTGCACGCGACTCACCAGCTCCAAGTTCTTGTCGAAGCATTCGTTTTGGAACCGCGGATTCGCCCGGCGCCAGTCATCCGCCGGCAGATCCTCGAACCTGCGAAATCGCCCGGTTAGGAAGCCTCGCCCCAGCGGACTGTACGCGACGAAGCCGATACCCAACTCGCGCGTCGTGGCCAGAATCGCGTCCTCCGGATCGCGACTCCACAGTGAGTACTCGGTCTGCAGCGCCGTGATGGGATGGACGGCGTGGGCCCGACGGATCGTCGCCGGCCCCGCCTCGGAGAGGCCGATGAACCTGACCTTTCCGGCCTCGACCAGCTCGGCCATCGCGCCGACCGTGTCCTCGATGGGCACCTCGGGATCGACACGATGCTGGTAATAAAGGTCGATATAGTCTACGCCCAGTCGCTGCAGCGATGCATCGCAGGCTCGTTTCACGTAGTCCGGATGGCCGCTGATACCGAGGAAGCTCCCATCGTCTCCTCGCCGTATCGCGAACTTGGTGGCGAGCACGATGTCGTCGCGAGGCCGACCGGCGACGGCCCGTCCCACCAATTGCTCGTTCGTGTAGGGCCCGTACATGTCGGCGGTATCGAGGAAGTTGATCCCCAACTCGAACGCGCGCTCGAGCGTGGCGAGGTTGCGCTTCTCGTCGATCGGCCCGTAGAAATCGCTCATCCCCATGCAACCCAGACCGACCTCCGACACCATTGGGCCACGCTCACCGAGTCTGCGTTTCTTCATAGCTCACCCCTGTCAGCTGACAAGGCAACGGCGACCCCGACAGGCGTCGCCGTCACCCGACTATGAAATATCCATACCCGCGCTGCAGCGCGGGAGCTACTAGTACTCGACCACAATGATCCTGACGGATTGGCCGCTTCGAATTGAATATCTAACAGCCAATTGCGATCAGCCAATAATGAAGAGCTGCTCTTGGAAAGTCGACATTCTTTACTCGATGTTGGCTTTTCAGAGCCCGCCTCGCGGCCAAATCCGGTTGCCGCTCTCTCACACTTCATCACTACTGTGGCTGACCACTAGCCAGTGGCCGCACCCATCATCTCATCGCGCTTCGCCTTGAACTCGCTCCCCTCCCGCCATTGCGGAAAGGTCGACTCGTTGGCGAGACGGTACCCGACGATGAACCACAGTCTGACGTCGTCCACCGCGCCACGCAGATCCCAATCCTCGCTGTACTCATCGGACGGACGGTGGTAGTGAGTCGCGGTCCACTCGTCCTTCTTCTGGCGCGTCCACTCGACGCCGTGCTCGACCTGGTCATCGCCCGTATCCGTGTAAAGCGCCGGTACCCCGTGCTTGGCGAGCGAGAAATGATCCGAACGATAGAAGTAGCCCTTCTCCGCCTGCGGATCGGGCCGGACGACACGCCCCTGCGACTCGGCGGCCGCGATCAGGTAGTCGTCCAATTCGGAGTTCCCATACCCGATCACCACGATGTCGTTCATCGGTCCATAGATATTGAGGCCATCGATGTTGATCGCCGCCACGGTCTTTTCGAGCGGGTAGACGGGGTTCTCGCCGTAGTAGGCCGAGCCCAGCAGTCCCTGCTCCTCCGCCGTCACCGACAGGAAGAGAATCGAGCGCTCCGGCCGGGTCTCCAAAGAGGCGAAGGCCTTGGCCAGCGAGAGCAGCGAGGCCGTCCCGCTGGCGTTATCCAGAGCCCCGTTGAATATCTGATCGCCCTCCAGGTTCGGGTCCCGGCCGAGATGATCCCAATGCGCCATGTAGATGATGTACTCATCGGCGCGGTCGGTACCGGGCAGCAAGGCGAGCACGTTCTGCGACGTGGAGCGCTCGACCGTGTTGTTGATGGTCAGGGACGCGCTGACGCCCATGGGTACGCCTTTGAAGTCTGGGCTCATCGCCCGCTGCTTGAGCTCGTCGTAGTCGAGCCCCGCCATGCGGAATATTTCCCTGGCGACCTCGAGTTGGACCCAACCCTCGACCTTCACGCGCGACATGTTGTTGTCTTCAGCTACCATGCTGAACTGCGGACCCGTCCAGCTGCCCTCTACCGTCTGCCAGGGATAGGCGGCCGGCGCTGTCTCGTGCACGATGATCGCGCCCGCGGCGCCCTGTCGCGCCGCTTCCTCGTACTTGTACGTCCAACGGCCGTAGTAGGTCATCGCCCGACCGGTGAACATCTCAGGGTCCTGAGAATAGTAGCCCGGATCGTTGACGAGGATCACAACCGTCTTGCCCTCGACGTCGAGTCCAGCATAGTCATCCCAGCCATACTCCGGAGCGACGATCCCGAATCCGACGAAAACGAGCTCGGAATCATCGAGATCCACCGAGTCGACGACTCGCTCCGTCCAGGCGACGAAGTCATCGCCGTACGTATAGTCCTGAACCCTTCGGCTGCCCCGGATGCTCAGCGACATGTCCGGGTCCGCGGTGAGCGAGACCAACGGAACATCCTGGACCCAGCTACCGTCGTTGCCCGGTTGCAGTCCCAGCTTCTCGAACTCGCCCTTCAAGTATTCGACCGTCTTCTGCTCGCCCGGAGTCGAAGGCAGCCTCCCCTCGAACGCGTCCGATGCCAACACCTTCGTGTGCTGCTTCAAGTCATCCACGCTGATCGTCGCCAATGCCTGATTCATCTCGGCATCGGGGTCGGAAGCGCAGGCGGCGAATCCCAAAGGAGCGGCGATGACGCCGAGCAGAAGCAGCCAAACGGCAATTCGCTTCATCCTAACCTCGCTACGGTCTTCGGTTCGCTGGTCACCAATCAGCCCCGCTCGCACGGCCAGCGAATCCGCGCGAGCAGGGTGATCATCAAATGTGGCTTGACAGCTCAACGTAAGGGACAACGCGTGCCGCGCAAGCTGAGCCGGTCGCGCGAAGCATTCCTTTCCTTGCGCTCTATAGGGCCAACATGATACCTAACACGACATTGGTGCTCAGGTTCCAGATCACGTTCGACCCGAGGGCCGGAATCGGCACCGCATCTTCGGCCGAGCCCAGCGCCCATTGGAGCGGTTTCACCAGAAGCAGGCTGGGCACGACCGCCGCCAGAGTCAGAGCCGGCAGGTGCCCCAGAAGCACAGCGAAGACGATCGAGAGGGGCACGCAGGCCCCAAATAGAGCATACAAACGGGCGGCCCCGCGACGGCCCAGCAGTACGACGAGGTTGCGCCGTCCCCCCTCACGATCCGCCTGCTCGTCCGGGAATTCGTTCAGCAGGAGCAGATTGAAGGTCATGAAAAAGGCCGGTAGCGAGGCAGCGACGGCAACCGGTTCGTAACCGCCGCTCTGCACGAGGGCCGTCCCCAGAATTGGCAAAGATCCCAATCCCAGTCCGGCGAAGAACTCGCCCACAAAGCTGCGGGCCAGCACATCCGTGTAGGCGAGGATGGCGACTGCGCCCACCAACAGGATCGGCACCAACGGCCAGCCGACCACCGTCAGGAAATAGATGCCGACCGCCAGGCCGACGGCGGCGCCCAGCAGACCCGTGGCGACCGCTTTCCCGTAACTGAGGCGCCCTGCCGGTAGAGTGCCGCTCCCGCCGCTGAACGGCGTGCGTTGGGTCTTAAGGTCTATGCCCGTACGATAGTCGCTGGCCTCGTTGAGGGCGTTCACGGCGGTGTGAACTCCCAGCATGCCTACCAGCGCCAGCGCGGCGCGAAACCAATCCGCCTGGCCCAGATAGGCGGACGCACCCGTTCCAGCGACCACGAGCGTTACCGGCAACAGCAAGAACGGCGCTCGGGCCACCCCCGCGTAGGCGGACAGACTCATTCTTTCCTCCCTGGTTGGCGCGTTGAACGCAGAACGGTGCGTCGGGAAGCACGAGCGCGCAAGCCGGCGAACCGGGGCTTCTGGCGATCTTGCTCTGGGATTCCCAGATTGACCCCTCGATCCAGACCAGAAGGAGCCCGTCGATGATCCCGCGACCCGACCCATCCGAGTACTTCACCTACTACGACACCTACGTTCGCCGCGTACCGGACCGAGACGTCCTATCGGTTCTGGCGGAAGGCATCGCGGATACACTCGCGTTGCTCGCCGAGGTTTCGCCGGAGCAGGAGGAATACCGTTACGCCCCGGGCAAGTGGAGCGTGCGAGACGTGGTCGGCCACCTCATCGACGCGGAGCGTGTCTTCGCCCACCGCGCCCTACACTTCGCCCGTCGTGATCCCGCATCACTCCCGCCGATGGAGGAAGGCGAATACGCCCGCGCATCGAACGCGGGCCGGCGACGGCTGCGAGAGCTGGCCGACGAACTCGAGGCGGTTAGGAGATCCAGTGTACTGCTGTTCCGCAGCTTCGACGATGAGATGTTGGACCTTCGCGGAACGGCCAGCGGATACGAGTTCAGCGTGCGCAGCATACCGTACATCATCGCCGGCCACGAAATACACCATCGCAGCGTGCTCGTCGAACGGTACCTGGGATCGGAAGCGCCGTATACTTAGTGCGCAAGCCCCTGCTTGACTTGCAAGGCCTGCCAGATGTGCCGGCGTTGGTGGCCGGACAGCGCTTCGAGCCACTGTCCGAGGCTGAGCCTCAGAAGGCGCGTGACCGGCGAAGCGATCTTGATGCGCGCCAGGTCGAGGCCATCGGC